>JAFYLR010000077.1 GCA_017550115.1 Clostridia bacterium
CGTTCAGAGCTTATAGACATACTCAAAAATCTCGGTCTGCCGACGAATATCCGTGCAGATCTTGACAAAATAACCGATATAGCAACACACGATAAAAAGTGTGAGGGTGACAGTATTTCGGTCGTATTCGTCAACACTCCCGGAAGCTTTGAAATCAAAAAAATGCTTCTTTCTGAATGGAAAGAGTTGATAAAAGAGCGTTTTTCACCATATTGCATAAAAAATAAGGAGCAGATATGAAAAACACGTTTGGAAATAATGTCTCATATACGCTTTTCGGAGAAAGTCACGGCGATGAGATAGGTATTGTAATAGACGGACTTGCGCCCGGGATAAAAATAGATACCGATTTTATCAGACTTCAGCTTGACAGAAGACGTCCAAGCGGAAGAATATCAACGTCGCGTACCGAGACCGATGAGTTCCGTATCGTAAGCGGAATCTGGAACGGCAGAACGACAGGAACTCCTATCTGTATTATAATCCCGAACACAAACAAAAAGAGTGGGGATTATTCAAGTCTTGCCGTCCTTCCCCGCCCGGGTCACGCGGATTACACAGCTATGTGCAAATATCACGGTTTTCAGGATTACAGAGGCGGTGGACATTTTTCAGGCAGACTTACAGCACCGCTTGTAGCCGCGGGAGCTATCGCCCTCTCGGCACTCTCACAGAAGGATATTTATATCGGCACTCATATAAAATCACTCGCCGGTATAAACGACAGAAAATTTGATAATGAAAATCTAAAGAGAGATATAGCATCTCTCTCGAAAAGTACGTTTCCCGTTCTTGATCAGCTTTCCGGCGAGGCTATGAGAGAAGAAGCCGAGAAGGCTGCTTCCGAGGGAGACAGCGTTGGCGGAATCCTTGAAACAACAGTAATAGGTATGCCAAGCGGAGTTGGTGAGCCTTGGTTTGACAGCGTTGAGAGCATACTTGCACACGCGCTTTATTCTATCCCCGCCGTCAAAGGCGTTGCCTTTGGTGACGGATTTGACTTGGCGAATATGAGGGGAAGCCGTGCAAACGATGCTTTTGTAACGGACGGAAGAACAGTCAGCACCAAAACCAATCACAACGGCGGTATAAACGGCGGAATAACAAACGGAATGCCTATCGTATTCAGTGTTGCGATAAAGCCAACCCCCTCGATTTACTGCGAACAGGAAACGGTAGATCTGAAATTAATGGAAAACGCAAAACTCAAAATAGAGGGACGGCATGATCCGACTATTGTCCACAGAGCTGCTCCTGTAGTTGACGCCGTCACCGCCATGGTGCTATGCGATATTCTATGCGGAAGATACGGCACAGATTATCTTAGCTGAACGGAGATAAAGATGAAATACGGATGTATTGGGGAACGCCTTGGGCACAGCTTCTCAAAAGAGATCCATAACGCCCTCGCCTCTTATGAATACGAACTTTGCGAAATTGCGAAAAATGATCTCGATGCCTTTATGAAAGAACGCAATTTCAATGCGATCAACGTTACGATCCCATACAAAGAGGCCGTGATACCCTATCTTGCCGAAATCGACAGAAATGCGAAGGCTATAGGGGCGGTAAATACTATCGTAAACCGTGACGGTAAGCTCTACGGGTACAACACGGATTATTGGGGAATGAGCGAACTGATCAAAAAAATGTGCCTTTCACTCAAAGGCAAAAAGGTTGCGATTCTCGGAACGGGAGGAACGTCCAAAACGGCGTTCGCCGTAGCTGAGGACATGGGTGCAAAATCAATTCTTAAAATCAGCCGAAGTGAAAAAGACTCGTCACTTACATATGAAGAACTTTACCTATCACATAGTGATACAGACATAGTTATCAACACAACACCGAGCGGAATGTACCCAAATGTAGATGGACTTCCTATCGAGCTTGACAAATTACCGAACATTTCAGGTGTCGTTGATGCGGTTTACAATCCTTTAAACACTCGCCTTATAATCGAGGCAAAGAAAAGGGGAATAAACGCCGAGGGCGGACTTTATATGCTCGTGGCACAAGCTGTCAGAGCATCGGAGATCTTTCTTGACACAAAATATCCTGCCCAAACAACCGAGAAGGTCTATCAAAAAATACTTTCTTCAAAACAGAACATAGTTCTTATCGGTATGCCCGGCTGTGGTAAAACAACGGTAGGTAAGATTTTGGCAGAAAAGCTGTCACGGCCTCTTGTTGATACCGACGAGCTCATAATAGAAGAAACAGGAAAGAATATATCAAATATTTTTGAAGAATCGGGCGAGATTGGATTCAGAGATATAGAACAGAGAGTTATAAAAGAAAAGGTTCTGTCCTTGAGCAGCTCTGTTATCGCCACAGGCGGTGGGGCTGTGATCAGAGAGGAAAACATCGATGCACTCAAGCAAAACGGCGTACTTTTCTTTATCGACAGACCGCTTGAACAACTGCTACCCACATCCGATCGTCCTCTTGCAAACACAGCAGAAGCGATAAAAAAACGCTATGAGGAAAGATATCCGATATACTGCCGTACGTGCGATAAAAAGATAAACTTAGGCACCTCGGCAGAAGACACAGCAAACAAGATAATCAAGGAGCTTACATTATGAAGCTATACATTTTGAACGGCCCAAACCTTAATATGCTTGGAATAAGAGAACCCGAGCATTACGGAAACACTACATATGAAGATCTCTGTACTCTCATATATGAGCATTGCAAAGAAAAAGGAATAGAAGCCGTTCTTTATCAATCGAATCACGAGGGAGACCTTGTTGACAAAATACAAGAGGCTTATTTCGAGAAAGCAGACGGCATTGTGATAAATCCCGGAGCATACACGCACACAAGCATCGCCCTGCTCGATGCTCTTAAATCCACGTCTCTGCCTGCGGTAGAGGTACATATCTCAGCACTCGAGACACGTGAAGATTTCAGACAAACGAGCTATATCAGAGCTGCTTGTGAAAAGACTATAACAGGTGAAGGAATAAACGGTTATATTCACGCAATAGATTTCCTTTTCGATTTTGTATCTAAAAAGGAGCGTAGCGAATGAATGTAACGATAAATTCTTCAACGGGGTCAGGATCAGTCAAAGCACCGCCCTCTAAAAGTCTTGCACACAGACTTTTGATATGTGCGGGAATGAGTGAGGGAGAAAGTATCGTTCACGGAATCTCGGATAGCGAGGATATTTCCGCAACGCTTGACTGTCTTGAGACCTTCGGTGCAACGTATGAACGAATAGATGACGGGGACAGCATTAAAATAAAAGGCGTTGATTTCACAAAATCAGCCGCCAAAGGTGAGCTTGCCTGCAGAGAAAGCGGAAGCACTCTACGATTCTTTCTCCCCCTTGCTCTGCTCTCGGGCAGAACGACTCTGCTCAGAGGAAGCGAAACGCTTATGAAGCGTCCTATGGACGTATATAAAAAGCTTTGCGACGAGCATGGCTTACTGTTTGTTCAGGACAATGAAAGCATCGTTGTAAGAGGAGCTTTGGAATCTGGCAAATACTCGGTCGTCGGCAATATAAGCAGTCAGTTTATAAGCGGTCTGCTATTTGCACTTCCTATGACAGAAAATGACAGTATTATATCTATAACCCCGCCTATCGAGAGCCGTTCTTATATAGACCTTACCCTCTCGGCGCTTCACAGCTTCGGAATAGAGGCCGACTGGCAAGGGGAACATACGATATTCATAAAAGGATCTCAAAAATATACGGCTTGTGAAGCAACAGTAGAGGGAGATTATTCAAATGCGGCATTCCTTGACGCTCTAAACCTTCTCGGCGGCTCTGTCGAGGTCGAGGGACTTATACAAAACAGTTTGCAAGGTGACCGCATATACCGTCAATATTTCGAGATGATATCAAAAGGATCTCCGTCTATCCATATAGGAGACTGTCCCGATCTCGGACCTGTTTTGGTTGCTAGGGCGGCGGCAAAGCACGGCGGTGTTTTCAGTGGAACAAGAAGACTATAG
>JAFYLR010000008.1 GCA_017550115.1 Clostridia bacterium
GTTTCCTTACGAGCTGAAGAAAGCAAACGGCATAGAGGACGAATATATGGAAACGCTTATTGACGTTGCGAGAGGTATTGAGGGCGTTGAGGTTGCGGCGGCTATTCGTCAACCGACAGAAAAAGGTGTGTTCCGATGTTCTATGCGTTCGAATTCCGATATCGACGTCTCGAAAATTTGCGCTATGTTCGGTGGCGGAGGGCATATGAAGGCCGCCGGCTGTACCATTGAGACTGAATCGGCATCAAAAGCCGCAGAAATGATACTTTCTGTAATAGGTGAAATATAAAAATACCGTCTCACATGTTAGTGAGACGGTATTTTTATTTTTTATTTTCTTGTGAGGACTTTTGCTATTTCGCATACGTATTCTCTGTGAAAATCGTCCTCGGGATAGTTTGAAAGAAGGGATTTATCGATGAATCCTTCTTTTTTTATGTCTGAAATATAGAGCTTTCTGCAGACGAGTGCCAATTTAGCTTCACCAAATATGACAGCTTTATTGTCGGATACGGATATGGGTGTAAGCGAACATTCTTTGATTTTGTCGAAGTCCTTGCCGCTGTGTGAGCCGCAGAAACGAAGAGCGTCTCGTTTACTCTCGTCAAAAAAGCACATTGTAATGTATTCGTTTGCTTCCGTGAAGAGATATGTGTATCTTTGCGGTCTTATATAGCATACGCATACGGGCCTGTTCCATAAAACACCCATCGTGCCCCAGCTTGCAGTCATAGTATTGAACCCATCGGAGATGTTTCCTGCGGTGACAAGCATCCAATCTTTCCCTATAAGAGATACTGCATTCCCTATATCTTCCGGTTTTATTTCGACAAATTCGCTCATTTGCAACCTCACTTTTTGTTTTTCTTATAGTATATGTCCTTTGGAATAATTATAGCACAAAAAAGTGTTATATGCAATATAACCAAATAACAATTTGTTTTATTGTTTATTTAAGAAAAAATTATTATAAGACTTGACATTATCTAAAAGATATGGTAAAATACATATATCAATGCAGTGTTGTAAAAATGCTGTAATTTTACTACCAATAGGAAAGGGTACAAAGAAATGAAAAAGATTATTGCGATGCTTCTTGCAGTGGTTCTTGTTCTCTCTGTTATGCTCCTTGTTGCTTGCGGTGATACCACAACAGGCAACGGCGGCGAAGGCGAAGATACAAAAACCAATGTTAGCAAAGACACACAAAAGGGTGACGACAAAGGAGATGATACAGGCTCTTCGGGCGGTATCTCACTTGAGGACTATCTTTCTACATACAATCCGGAAGAAACAGCCGAGGCGTATGTTGAAGTAGAGGATCAGGATTTTGGAGGTCATGAATTCAGATTCCTGAACACGGACTCTGTTTATTATATGTACGTTTATCTTGACCCCGATATGACGGGCGACATCCTCGATAATACTTGCTATAAGAGAAACAAAGCAGCTGAAAAGAAGTTTAACATTACGATTACTGAAGAAACACAAACGTATGAAAAGCTTAACGACTATGCAAGAACATTGATCCTCTCGGGTGAGGATATTTATGACGCAATGTTCTTGAGCAGTCCTTCTTCGATGGTTTACGAGGAGCTTTTCTATGATCTTCTTGAAATTGAAGAGCTTAATATAGACAGAGTTTGGTGGGATCAGCCTCTTATTCAGTACAATACTATAGAGGACAGACTTTTCTATGCAACATCTGACCTTCACCTTATGGCTTTCGAAAGTATTTGGTGTATGTATTTCAACGAGAATATGATGCTTGAGCTCGGTTTGGATCTGCCTTTTGACTTGGCTCTGGACGGCGAATGGACCTTCGAAGAATTCGAAAAATATTGTGCAGAGGCTGCAAACCTTAACGGTGACACATCCTTTACTCTTGATGCAAACGGTAACGCTCAGTACGGTGTTATTTCTATAGACCGTGGTCCTACGTATATGGCTTACGGAATGAAGGCGGATACTGTATCCCGTGATGATAACGGTAAGTATTACTTCAGCGCAGATACTGATCCCCATTTCACAACTGTTTGGGAACAGCTTACTAAGCTTTGGGGTCCTAATGACGGTCGTGCAACACTTCACATTTCCGGTGGCGGTGACTTAGGCCCCGGCGGATACTTTGAAGTATTTATGGATAACCGTGCACTCTTCCTTGAGGCAGAACTTAAGGGTGCAACAATGCTTCGTCAATGGGACGGAAGCTTTGGTCTTATGCCTATACCTAAATATGATGTGGATCAGGAAAACTATGAGTCCTGTGTATTTAGTGGTGCGGCTGCGTTCGTTATTCCAGAGACAAACCAAAATCTGTCAAGAACAGGTATGATAGTTGACTATCTTACATACGAAAGCTATAAGTCTCTTCTTCCCAGATATTATGATATTCACGTAGCTGTTAAGGCGCTTGAAAGACAAGAGTCCATTGACGTTCTTTCTATCCTCAGAGGAACGAGAGGATATTCTGCAGCTCACGCTCATAAGTGGAACAACGATTTGGAAACAACACTTCAGAATAATGCACATGCAAACGTTCTTGCTATCGCGTCTGCAATAGAAGCGGTAAGAGATGCTTGTATATCCAGTATCGAAACAACTTATAAGGAATATCCTTCTCTTATTCATACAGACAACTAAAAGTTGAGTTTTAATAAAAAAGCACCTATCGGTTTTTCCGATAGGTGCTTTTTTATTTTTATGTTAAATTGTTTTTTGAAAAACCGAGAGGGAGTAGTTCTGATAGGGTATAATGCTTATAGTTATCAGGAGTTCCGAGAATGATTATAAAATCTTTTTCGCAGAATTCGGCAATTACTTGTCTGCAAACTCCGCAAGGAGAACAAGGCTCTTTTGGGGATTGATCGGTAGGGGCACCCGATACGGCGATGCGGTCAAACTCCTTTTCTCCTGCGCTTATGGCAGAGAAGAATGCAACTCGCTCGGCACAGCATGTTGGCGAAAAAGATGCGTTTTCAATATTGCACCCGGTATAAACCTTTCCGTCTTTTGTGAGCAGAGCGGCGCCTACGGAAAATTTTGAATAAGGACTGTAAGATTTTTGTCTTGCTTGATGTGCCGCCAAAATAAGTTCTCTGTCTGTCATGCTTTTTCAACCTCCCGAGCAAAGCTTTTTCCATCACATTCGAAATCTACGTCAAGCCATTCGCAAATACTTGCGGCAATATCCGAAAATCCATATCTGATGCCAAGATCTAAAGATTTTATTTTATCTCCGAGAACGAGCATGGGAACGTATTCGCGCGTGTGGTCTGTGCTAATGTCTCCCGGATCGCAACCATGATCTGCGGTAATTATCAGAACGTCATCTTTTTGTAATTTGCCGATAAAATCGGGCAAAAATCTATCAAATTCGTTCAAGGCTGTAACATATCCTATTGCGTCGTTTCTATGACCGTAAGACGAGTCAAAATCTACTAAATTTATAAAACAGAGACCATCAAAATCGTGTTTTGCAACATTTAAGGAGATTTCCATGCCTTCGGTATTACCATGCGTTATTATCTTTTGGGTTATACCTCTCCCCGCAAAGATGTCGGATATCTTGCCTACCGAGATTACATCTTTGCCTGCTTCCTTTATAGCGTCAAGCATTGTTTTTGAAGTTGGCTCGAGACTGAAATCACGGCGGTTTGCTGTTCGCTTGAAGTTTCCTACCTCGCCTATAAACGGACGTGCTATAACTCGTCCGACGGCGTGCTTACCACGCAGAATCTCTCTTGCCTTTCTGCAATAGATGTATAATTCTTCGGGTGACACTATATCCTCATGTGCGGCGATTTGAAAAACGCTGTCAGCCGACGTATATACGATAAGGTCACCGGTTCTCAGATGTTCTTCTCCGTAGTCACGGATAACGTCCGTTCCCGAATATGGCTTGTTACAAAGAACCCCTCGTTTTGTTGCGGATATAAAATCGTCTATAACTTCCTTTGGAAATCCATCGGGATATGTCGGCAAAGGAGTTTCGGAAACGATGCCCGCTATCTCCCAATGACCTATAGTTGTGTCCTTTCCGTTTGATTTTTCCGCCATTTTACAATAAGCCGCTTTGGGTTTTTCTGTTTTTCCGAGGTATGAAAGCCCTTCGATATTTCCTATTCCGAGAGAGATGAGATTGGGAATATGCAGTTTTCCCGTTTTATGCAGACTTCCGAGCGTTGATGTGCCCGCATCGCCGAATTTTGCGGCATCGGGCATCTCCCCCGCACCAAGACTGTCAAGAACTATAAGAAAAATTCTTTTCATGTTTCACTCCGTGTTTCTTGTGCCAGTGCAACCTCAAGTGCCACCTTTATCATATCGGTAAACGTCGTTTGACGTGCAAGTGAATCAAGCGATTCTCCCGTTACAAGACTATCGGATATTGTACATATTGCAAGAGCGTTCTTGCCGCTCCTTGCCGCTTGACAATACAGTGCCGCGGCTTCCATTTCAACGGCGGTCACGCCCATCTTTGCCCATTCAAGCGAGGCATTTCCGTCTTCGTTATAAAACGTGTCTGAGGAAAGTATATTTCCTACGTGGTAAGACAGTCCCATCTCTTCCGCAGCTGAAACAGCTTTTTTTAGGAGAGCGTAACTTGCTATTGGGGAGAATGATCCGCTAAGACCGTATTGTGCGGGGAATGAAGAGTTTGTACAAGCCCCCATGCCTATTACCAGATCTCTGAGTTTTACTGAAGGAAGCAAAGCCCCCGCAGAGCCTACTCTTATTATATTTTCAACTCCGAAGAAATTGAAAAGCTCGTAGCTGTAAATTCCTATCGACGGCATACCCATACCGCTTGCCATAACGGAAACACGAATCCCTTTGTAAGTGCCAGTGTAGCCCTGTATTCCACGCACGTTATTTACAAGAACGGGATCTTCCAAAAAATTCTCCGCTATGAATTTTGAACGCAGTGGGTCTCCGGGCATAAGAACGGTCTTGCCGAAATCCTCGGGACTCGCGTTTATATGAGGGGTGGGATAGCTCATATTTTTTACCTCGTTTCGTTGAAATTAATAATCGCTGAGTTTTTCGTTTTTGACTATTTTAACTATTGCGCTGGTGCCAAGTCGTTCGGCACCAAGTGAGATAAACTCCTCTGCATCTGCGATCGAACGGATACCTCCCGCCGCTTTAATTTTAAGATGCGTAGCTATATGTTGAGAAAAAAGTGCTATGTCTTCTTTGGTAGCACCGCCACCCGCAAATCCTGTTGAGGTTTTTATAAAATCCGCTCCCGATTCGCTAACTATCTTACACATTGTTATCTTCTCTTCGTCGGTAAGGACGCAAGTTTCTATTATAACTTTCAGAATTTTATCGCCGCAGACGTTTTTTATTTGCTTGATTTCGGCCAAAAGCTCTGATGTTTTGCCCTCTTTCAGAAGACCTATGTTGATAACCATATCTATTTCGTCTGCACCGTCGCGGATTGCCTGCTCTGCCTCGAAGCATTTTACTTCAGTTGTATTATAACCGTTAGGAAAACCGATAACGGTGCAGATAGAAATACGACCTGCCGCATATTCCGAAGCTTTTTTCACAAAGTTAGGAGGGATACAAACAGACGCGGTTTTGTAGGATATTCCGTCATCAATGACGGCCTTTATTTGCTCCCAGGTTGCATCTCGTGCGAGAAGTGTATGATCTACTTTAGATAAAATATCTTTCAAATTCATCTTTTATTCCCCATAATATTATTTGATAGAGCAAACGTCTATCCATTCTTTTGCTCCGGAAGTGGTTTCGAGTTCTTTTAGCGACAATTTTACTGCACTGTTGCGGCTTCCTGCGGCAGGATATACCACCTCAAAGCGAAGTAAAGAATTATCGAGATATACCGGTATGTCGCAGGGAAGATCGAACGGGCAAACACCGCCGACGGGGTAGCCCAAAAGCTCCTCAACCTCTTCAAATTTAAGCATAACCGCTTTTTTGCCGAAAAATTCTTTGAATTTATGGTTATCTATCTTTGTGTCGCCTGCCGTTACTATGATAACGGCCCCATCGTCTATTTTGAACGACATAGTCTTTGCAATTTCAGCTTCGGCACACCCTAAGGCAACAGCCGCTTCTGCAACGGTTGCACTTGAGATATCAAACTCCATAATTCTTTCTGCAAGGTCGTATTTTTTGAGATGCTCTCTGACTTTTTCTATTGACATGATTTTCACTTTCTTTCCATTTATCAGTTGTTAGTTTAATTTTATCAGTTTCGTGAACGTATGTCAAGAGGGGACAAAATAACTGTTGACAAAACAGGTATTACGTGGTACAATATGAGAACCGTTCTCATATTGGAGGTGCATTATGGGACAATCAATATATAACACAGCGGCAAGAGAAGCACTTGTGTCTTTTCTTGCATCAAACCCCGACAGACAATTTACGACAGACCAGATATTCGAGAGTCTGATAGAAATATCGGGAAATAAAAATCCGGGAAAGAGTACGATTTACAGGTTACTCTCGAAGCTTTGCCATGAGGGCGTCGTTCAGCGTTCCCGTGATGACGGTGCAAACTATTTGTATAGGTATATAGAAGAAGACCGCAACTGCGAGGGGCATTTGCATATGAAGTGCCTTGGGTGTGGCAGAGTATATCATCTTGAGTGCGAAATTGGCGATGAGCTTATGCGGCATGTTGGAAGTGAGCACGGATTTGAGATAAACAGCGGGCTCTCGATGCTTTACGGCGAATGCGGAGATTGCACCGATTCAAAGAAAACGAAAAGGATCAAAAAATGATAAAAAGGTATATTGTTTTTGCATTTATTGCTTTATTTATATTGAGCACGTTTGTCTCCTGCTCGGGTGGCGGCGAAACCTTGGATAACGATGGAATAAAGATAGTTGTAACGGTTTTTCCTCAATATGATTTTGTGCGTAATATAACCTCGGGGACAGACGCCGAGATAACGATGCTTCTAAAAACAGGGAATGAGCCACATTCTTACGAGCCGACGCCTGCCGATATAAAGGCACTTTCCAAATGCGATCTGTTTATCTGGGTAGGCGGCGAATCTGAAGCTTGGGCAGATAAATTGATAGATTCCGCCTCCGTTCCGAGCGATAGGGTTATGGCACTTATGGACATAGTTCCTCTTATCGAAGGGTCACATGAGGGCGAATATGATGAGCACGTTTGGACCTCGCCTAAAAACGCCATGCTGATAGTTGAGGCTCTCTCAGAAAAGCTATGCGAGATAGATGTGGGAAATAAAGATGCTTATAAACTTAATTCTGATAGATACATCTCGGAATTAAGTGAGCTTGACGGTAAGTTTTGCGAGCTTGTGGGACGCTCATCTGATAGAACTCTTATAATCGGTGACCGTTTTCCGTTTGCTTATCTTGCCGATGCTTATGACTTTAAGTACGCTTCTCCGTTCAAGGGCTGCTCATCGCATACCGAGCCATCGGTTTCAGATGTGGCGGGAGTCATTGAGATAGCGAAAGAGGAGGCGGCGAAGGTAGTCTTCTCGGTTGATTTTTCAAACGAGAAGCTTGCCGGAACGATTGCTGACGAGGTGGGTGCAGAGATAAAGCGTCTTTATTCATGCCACACTGTGTCGGCAAGTGATTTTGAGAACGGTATAGGATATATCGATCTTATGCTCCAAAATTTGAAAAATATTGAGGAAGCGATAGGACAGAAAA
This sequence comes from Clostridia bacterium, assembly GCA_017550115.1. Classification (GTDB taxonomy): domain Bacteria; phylum Bacillota; class Clostridia; order Oscillospirales; family CAG-272; genus SIG710. Next base: position 7,675 of record JAFYLR010000008.1, read on the forward strand.
GTGAAAAATAAAACGACACATTTAATAGAATGTAAGAATGTAAGTCTTTCATATGACGGCAACTGCGTACTTGAAAATGCTAATTTTTATGTTGATCGAGGCGACTATCTATGTATTGTCGGAGAGAACGGCTCGGGTAAAAGTACGCTTGTAAAGGCTTTGCTTTCTTTGAAAAAGGTGTCACAGGGCGAGATAATATTTGCGTCAGACGTTGGGTGCAAAAAAATCGGATACCTGCCTCAGAGAACGAACGTTCAAAAGGATTTTCCGGCAACGGTCAGAGAGGTCGTGCTCTCGGGCTGTCTTGGAACTTCCTTGTCACCGATATGGAGCCTATCTGACAAACTAAAAGCAGATAGAAATATGGAAAGGCTTGGAATAGGAGATATTGCGGGGCGTTGTTTTCGCGACCTTTCGGGCGGACAGCAGCAGAGGGCTTTACTTGCACGTGCGTTGTGTGCCGCAGGGAGCATATTGCTTCTTGACGAGCCAACGGCTGGACTTGACCCCATCGTGACAAAAGAAATGTATCGAATTCTTGAGGAGCTGAACCGGGAAGAAGGCATGACGATTATAATGGTCTCTCACGATTTTGATGCGGCGATGCGTTATGCGACGAAAATTCTGCACCTTGAGCGTTCCGTGAAATTCTTCGGAGCGAGAGATGAATACATGGAATCTGACGTTTTTGGGAGGTGGGGAAATGATAGAGGTCTTTGAAACTTTGGCGGAATATTTTTCGCTCAAATACGTTATTTCAGCTCTGATAGTCGGAGTTCTCATATCGGTCTGCTCCTCACTTCTTGGAGTTTCGCTCGTGCTTAAGAGATGCTCGATGATAGGTGACGGACTTTCCCACGTAGCGTTCGGTGCACTTGCACTTGCAAGCGTGCTCGGATTTGCACCGCTTGCGTTTTCTGTTCCGATTGTGGTGATAGCCGCCGTGATCTTACTTCGCATAAGCGAGAACGCTAAGATAGGAGGAGATGCGGCAATCGCCATGATCTCAAGTGCTTCTCTCGCACTTGGCGTTATATTCGTTTCGCTTTCGGGTATGAATACCGATATAACGAGCTATATGTTCGGTTCTCTTGTTGCACTTGAGAGGGGAGACGTTATTATTTCCGTAATTCTTTCGGTGTTCATTTTGGTATTTTACCTTTTGTTTTTCAAGCGGATATTTGCCGTTACATTTGATGAGAATTTTGCAAGGGCAACGGGCATATCGACGGAGATTTATAAAACAGCTATCGCAATAATAACCGCGATAACGATAGCGGTCGGTATGCGGGTTATAGGAGCGATGCTGATATCGGCTCTCGTTATCTTTCCGGCGCTTACGTCGATGCGTATTTTCGGAAGCTTCAGAGGGGTTGCGATAAGCTCGGTCATAGTTGCGGGTGTATGTGCGTTTGTTGGAATATCTGCTTCCTGCCTGTTTTCACTGCCGGCGGGGGCAAGTATCGTTGTCTCAAACATGGCGGCGTTTTGCGTTTTTTCGGTCATAGGATTTTTCAAAAGAAGATTAAATAAAGGTTAAAGCGAGGCTATATGATAAACAGATATGAAGACAGCCCCGAATTTGTCGAAAATTCGGAGCTGCTTGAGAGGATAACAAGAATTGCGGCGGTACACGATATATCCTGCCTTGGTAGATGTGCACTTACGGTCATTATTCCCGTTCTCTCTGCGATGGGTGTCCAGACCGTACCCTTGCCGACGGCATTGTTGTCAACACACACGGGTGGTTTTGAAAATATGTTTTTTGAAGACCTTACTCGTCATATGAGAGAGATAACGGCACACTGGAAGTCGATCGATGCCGATTTTGACGCTATTTACAGCGGTTTTCTCGGAAGTGCGGAGCAGATAGATATGCTCGTTGAATTCAGACGTGATTTTGCTTACAAAAACGACGGCAAAAAAACGCTGATAGCGGTCGATCCCGTTATGGGAGATGACGGAGAACTCTATTCTACATATGATAAAGCTCTGATGCTTGGAATGAGCCGTCTTTGTCTTGGGGCGGATCTTATAACTCCGAATCTGACAGAAGCGTGTTTTCTTACCGAGACCAAATATCCAACGCACTTCATGCAAGACGCAGAAGCCGAGGAGTTTGCGGGCGAACTTTTGGCAGAGCTTTCAAAAAGATTCGGTTGTGGAAAAGCTGTAATAACAGGGATCGACGCCATGGGAGATGACGGCAAAAAACGGATAGTGACCGCCGCTCTTGACTCTGCGGCAGAAAGTAAGCCTGTATTTTTCGCTGTTCCGCACCTTGACCGTGCGTATCCCGGAACGGGGGACGTTTTCGCTTCGGTTCTTCTTGGGAAAATGCTCTCAGGTGAAGATTTTTCCGTCTCGGTCGCAGATGCTTGTGATTTTGTTTGTCGTTCAACTGCGTTTTCGCAAAAATACGCAACACCGATTCGCGATGGACTTATAATAGAGCCTTGTCTGAAGCTCCTTTGGAACTGAAAAGATTGAGTTAACAGTCTATCATACAGAGCAGCTTTTGTATTTCGGCAATAAGCTGCTTTTTTTCTGATATGATTGATCTTGCTATGGGGACGAGATTTTGAGAGAGTCCGTAACCGATAGCGTTTTCTGCTAGCCGCACAGCACCCTCGCTGTGCGGCATCATTATGCGTAAATAATCGCAGTTTATGCGTTCCCGCATCTCTGCCGTCCGCATTTCGTCAAACATTCTCTCGCAAATGAGAGCGGCGCTCCTGTTGTAGGAGTTAAGATCGTCTTTGTTGTCTCTGTATTTTGAATATGTGTTCAAAATTTTACGCATGTTTGTGATATTTTGACGTCCGTCCTCGATTATGTGCTTTGCTATAATTCTTGGCGGCTCAAAAAAAGAGCCTTCGAGCAGATTTTCTGAAATTGCGATAGCCGAGCGGCTGTGCTGAAGCATTTTTGAAGTAAAACAGCAGGCGATGCTGTTGCAATCTTTTGTTCGAGACATTCCGTATATCATATCTTCGAGTTCTCTGTAATATGCGCGCAAAAAATCCTTTGCTGCGCAACAGGGATCAATATTCATAATAAGTAACCTCCTTGTGTAAAGTATGCACACTGCAGTATATTCTAAAGAAACGAAATTCGACAATGATCTATGGGGCAGGATAAGGTCAAAAACAATATAGAATTTGCCTATTATAAATAGGAAGGAAAATGAAAAATGCGGATTGTATTATTAAACAGGGTTTAATATTGCGGTATAATTACAGGTGAGATAAAAGTATTGCCAAAATAATGAAGGCATGGTACGATATAGCCACAGGGGAAAGTTTATGGAATGCCCAAGCCATCGGAGGAAGACGACATCCGATGACAGCTAAGTCGGATGTGAGCGACGTTTTGCTTCGACGTGGCGACAGGTTGAACATAAAAACATTTCACCTGAAAAAATAATTATTTTTGAAGGAGAAACCAAACCATGAAGAATTTCAACAGAATTCTTGCTCTGGTGCTTGCTGTTATGATGGTAGTAGGCGGCATGATCTCCACAGCTGCAGCTGACGCTACTGCTGTAGAGTACAATGAGACTGCTATTACACGTCTTAACAAGCTCGGCATCTTCAAGGGTAGCACAAGCGGCGATATGCACGCTGATGACAATGTTACTCGTGAGCAGATGGCACTCTTCACAGGCCGTGTACTTACCGGAAAGGTAGAGACAAACTACTGGGAGAGCTACATCAACGACACAACATTCACAGACATCGACAACGAAGCTGCTGAGTATGTAGGCGCAATCGCTTATGCATACGAGCAGGGCGTAGTTATCGGTAAGTCCGACATAAGATTCGACCCCAAGGGTAACGTATCTTATCAGGATGCATTGACAATGGTAGTTCGTTCGCTCGGCTACACAGGTCTTTCTTATCCTAACGGCTACATCAACAAGGCTATGAAGCTCGGCCTCACAGCAGGTATCAGCGGCGTAGCATACAAGGATGCAGCAGTTCGTGGCGTAATCGCTACAATTCTTTACAACGCTTTGTATGCAGAAGATTCTCTCTTTGCTAAGAACTTCGACCTTACAAGTGGCAACTACATGCTCGTTGCAACACCTTCTGTTGTTATCAACAGCACACTTACACTCCCCGGTGCTTCTATCGGCGGTTATGTAGGCAAGAAGCTTAACGAAGGTTATGTAGCATTCGCTGCAATTGGCGATGACTTCAGACCCGTTAACAACAACTATGTATATGCAAAGACATCTCAGATCTCTGACGATATCGACGGTAACTTTGCAGACTACCTTGGTTACGCATATGAGCTCACATTCGAGAATGACGTTCTCACATGGGGCGACCAGTGCGCAACAAAGACATTCGTAAACTACGGCGATGATCGTGAGATCGGTATCGAGTATATCGACTACGACCACAACTACAATGGCAATGCTATTGAGTATGCTGATGACTGGTTCCTTACATTCGGCGGCCAGGCATACAACCTTGTTGACAAGTATGACGCTGACTACACAGCTCCTACAGGAACACACAACATCATTCTCTACAATGACTTCGGTAGTGTTTCCAAGATCAATCACTATGATTATCTCTTCAATGCTAACGGCGACCTTGTAGATGCTAATGGTGCAACTGTTCTTGAAAACAGAAATGGCACATACTACATCACTGTAGGCGGTGTAAGCAGAAAAGCTACATCTGACGAAATTGAAGCTGCATTTGCTGAGCTCGTTGAAAGCGACGCTCTCGGATTCAACTACAACTCTGACTACAATATGATCGAGCAGGGTGACAACATCGCTGCTTATCCTGCATTCGGTCTCGTTGACGGTAAAGAACTTATCGTTGACGAATGGGTAAGAGACGCTGTTATGACTATCGCAAGAAACTACTTCTGCGAGATCACAGCTATGGACTACAACAACGACGGTATCTATGATGCTGCTATCTACACACCTTACTATCTTGGCCAGACTGGTGATTCTTCCGGAACAACATTCACTCTCACGGGTGTTACTAATGCTGACGGAACAGCTAACCTTCTTACTAGCAAGAAGCATGCTGACTATGTTGTAACAGGTGCGACAAAGAAAGTCGGCTCTTACAGCATGTATGTTTATAAGTTCAACAGACATACAAACACAATCACAATCAAGGAAATTGCAACAACTGCTCCTGGTAAGATCGAGTGGGCAGCTAAGGGCAAGATCAGTGCTAACGGTATCTATGAGAACTCTCAGGTTAAGATCGGTGAAAAAGTCCTCAAGGTTGGTGGCTGGAACATCGATAACCTCCTTGGTCTCTACGCTATCAGATACAAGTACAGAGATAATGGTTACTGGAGCAAGGTTAACGCTCTCTACAACGGTACTCTTCCCACATATGTAGATTATTCTACAGGCACAACTATGACCGGTTTCAATGACTGGTACTACAATGGTTGGAACGACATTCTCGAATTTGGTATGACTTCCAAGTTCAGCAGCTTCTCAGGTTACGTAGTTGCAGGTCACCTTATTTCCGGTTGTCCTGTTCCTGCTACAGCTGACACTTACGGCTTCGTAGCATTCAATCCTTACCAGAGCACATTCGCTCTTGTAAACGGACAGATCGTTGTTAACGCTCTCGTTGACGCAACAGGCACATACAGAGAAGTTAAGATCAACTCTGTTGACGGCGAAACATTCGGTTCTCTCGATCGTGAGATCTTCCGTGAGTACATCGACCTCTTCTACGGTGCAAATGCAAGTGAGAGAGAGTATGGCTACTACTACGATGCAGATCGCGTTGCAACAATTAAGGGCACAGCTCTCTACAAGGCTGTTGAAAGAGCTAACATCATCGAGGCTCTCGCTTCTACTGTTGACGCAAATAACGACTGGGCAGCTGACGGTTCCGGCATAGCTACAACTAACTTCTACGGCGTAATCGGCAAGAAGGACGATGGTTCCTACATGCTCAGCGTTGTTAACCCCGGCACTGTTTCTAACACAGCTGTAACAGATACTATCACATTCAAGTTCAACAACTCTTCTGCTCCTATCGTTTCTGGCGGTAAGGTAATCGAAGTAAATGCTGACACAGTATTTACATTCGTTGCTAAGGACGGTATCTACAGATATGTAGGCGTTCCTGCAGCTGGCTACTCTATCGTTCTTAACGGTGGCAAGACAGTTTATGTTGCTAACTCTTCTCAGATCATGATCGTTGACCAAACACGCGACATCTCCGAAATCGCTGTTGGTAACGTTGACTGGACTGAAAAGGTTAAGGATATTGAGCTTCCTTGCGGTACTCTCTATCGTAACCACCTCGATACATGGGCATTTGTTGAATACGTTCCTTACGTAAATTCCACATTCGCATATGATGAAGTTTACATGGTAACTGAAAAGACAGCAAATGATAAGATCTATGTTGAAGAGGACGGTACTCTTATCTATGTTTACTCTAACCTCTACAATGTGATTGAGAACAAGTACGAAGAGACTGTTATCTTCACAGGTGAAGAAGTTGAAGTATTCAAGACTGCTACAGGTGTTTGGTATGAGTCCGGCACAGATAAGGTTGCTCTCAACCTCGGTGCATTCATCGTAAGAGATGCTGACCTCGGTGTTAATGGCTTTGCTTATGATGCAGAAGAGAATGTATTCGCATTCGCAGATGTATTCGGCAACTCCACAGGTCTCTTGACAGACACATATAAGAGCGTTGTTAAGAACAACAACAATGCTATCGTAACTGTTAAGATGGCTGGTGATGACTACGCTGTAACAAGTGTTACTGTTATCACATACTACAAGGGCACAGCAACTATCACTGTAGGTGACTTCAGCGCAATCAAGACTGACGCTGTTGCTTACTTCACATACGATGTAGTTACCGGCGCACTTGTTGGTTATGCATTCAAATAATTAATCCAATTTTGAATTAATTATTACCTGAATATAAGGGCAGTTCCCCTCGGGGAACTGCCCTTTGCTATATAATAATAGCCTCCCTTGTATAAAGGGAGGCTCAAGTTATAATAAAAAATTTAATGTTCCAATTCAAAATATTTGGAGATTCCGTCAGCAAGAGAATCTGTTAATTTACTTCTCCACGCTGTATCAAGCAACAGCTCTGCATCTGACGGGGTAGAGGCAAAGCCTGTTTCAAAGAGTATTGACGGCATAGTGGTGTATTTTGTTATAATAAACGCCATATTCCAGCTGTCTGCGAATTTTTTGAGCCTTCTGCCCTCAAAGTCGCGTTCAAGAGACGAACATATTGAATCAAATACAAATTTTGTCATCTCAGACGATTCATTTTCCGCACAATAATCAATTTCAAACCCTGTGACCTCGTTTGAATCCGCGTTTGCGTTTACGTGTATCGAAAGTAAGAGGTCTATTTCAACCTCTGAGTCAAGAACCGAGGAGTGAACGGCTCGTTCATATGCATCAAAGACATTGTTTTCTGCATTCATCTTGTCTGCCATATAGCCTATGCCGAGTGCATCTGCACGTTCACATATATCACTGACAGATGGATAGATCTCGCCGTTATGTGTAAGTAAAACAGTGTATCCTTTTGTCTCCAATTTTTTCGCAAGATCTTCTGTGAGGTGCCAAGTCAGTTCATATTCATAGAGACCATTCAGATATTCCGAGGTGCAACCAACGTCACCAAATCCGTGTCCTGCGTCGAGAAGAATCGTTATCTTGCCGTCCTCACCTGCAGGATTTTCGGGAGGTTTACTTTTCTCGGAGGATTTATCTGCACAGGAAGTAAAAATAAATAAAAAACATAACAAGGACACAAACAGCGCAAAAAATTTGGTTTTCATATTTCACCTCCGAACATTCTTCTATATACTAAATTATATATCAATAAAACGGATTTTTCAATATAATAATCTAAAATGTATCAGGAAATAACTTCTTTTGCCGCTTCTATTGCGGCCTCTGCCTCCACGCAAACTGCCATTATAACGTATTCACCTATGATTTTCACCTTTGCGTTATCGAGTGTGGTTTTAGTTTCGTCAAGAGACAGCTTTTGTGAATTGGCGTTTATAAAGGACCTCATGCTGTCGATTCTACTAAGGCACAGATCTGCGATCTCTGCGGCATCTTTGTCATTGGGACAATGAAAAACGGCGAATTCTGTTGCGTAAAATCCGGAGGAAACCCATATGGATATACTCTCGGTCCGACTAAAAACGGATTTTGGAGAGTAGTTTGCATCGCTTGTGCCGTAAAGTGTGCCAAGAAGGGAGCTTGAAAGATAATCAACAGAGCCGGGGGTGCTTTTGGTTGTATATACTCTTCCGACAGGCAGATTTTTTGAAGCGGAGAGCATTTGAGTAAGAATATCCGAAGTATCGGGAGTTTTTTTGTTAATACAAGAGCAAAATATCGGCATAAGGATTATAAATATAAGCAAAACTGCAAGTTTTTCAACAAAAATAGAACGTTTTCGTTTTATAACTACACCCCCACAAAAGATATTGATAAAACATTTTATGCAAAGGAAAATTATTTCTTGACATTGTGGGTAAATTATGCTATAATATCAACAATGTCAAAAAACAGAATTGGGATATAGCCAAGTCGGTTAAGGCACAAGACTTTGACTCTTGCATTGCGTTGGTTCGAGTCCAACTATCCCAGCCAAAATAAAAGCCACCCATATGGGTGGCTTTTATTTTGCTTTGTATAATTTCACGAGTTGAACTACTCCATAGCTTTGATGTTTTTGGCTGAAAAAAGCTGTATGTTCACCTCTTGTACTTGACAAAAATCCAAAGAGGTGTATAATAATAATGAAGAATTGTTCAAATCATTTTTAAGGAGATTTTTATGGCACAGTTACTTACAAATGCGGATAAACGTACCTGCTATTGTGCAGAGCTTTCCGCTTCAGATATTGGTAAAAAGGTTTGCGTTATGGGTTGGGCTCAGAGACAGAGAGACCTTGGCGGTCTTATCTTTATCGATCTGCGTGACCGTAGCGGAATTATTCAGCTTGCGTTTGACTCTGATACCGAAAAGGACGTTTTTGATATGGCGTTTACCGTTCGTGCGGAGTTCGTTCTTTGTGCTCACGGTATCGTTCGTGCACGTTCGTCCGTGAATCCTAATATTCCTACGGGAAATATCGAAATTGCGGTTACGGAATTGAAGATTCTTTCAAGTGCACAGACGCCTCCTTTTGAAATAGTAGAGAATAGTAAGGTTAATCCCGAGCTGCGTTTGAAGCACCGTTACCTTGACCTTCGCCGTCCCGATATGCAGGGCAATATTATCGCCCGTTCAAAGATAACTAAGATAGCTCGTGATTACTATGCCGACTGTGGCTTTATGGATATTGAAACCCCATGTCTTATCAAGCCTTCACCTGAGGGGGCAAGAGACTATCTCGTGCCTTCCCGTGTTCACCCCGGCAGATTCTATGCGCTTCCTCAATCCCCTCAGCTTTATAAGCAGCTTCTTATGGTTTCGGGCTTTGACCGTTATTTCCAGATTGCAAGATGCTTCAGAGACGAGGACCTGAGAGCAGACCGTCAGCCTGAATTTACTCAGCTCGATACAGAGATGTCTTTTGTAACGGCGGACGAAGTCATGGCAGTTCACGAGGGATTTATCAAGTACCTTTTCAAAGAATTTTTCGGAAAAGAGCTTGGTTACGATTTCCCCAAGATGCCTTGGCGTGAGGCGATGGATCGCTTTGGATCGGACAAGCCGGATACGCGTTTTGGATTTGAGCTTAAAAACCTTTCGGAAATTCTTGCAGGTTGTGAGTTTAAGGTGTTCTCGGGTGCAATCTCGGCAGGTGGTTCTGTCAGAGGTATCAACGTTAAGGGCGGGGCACGTTTTACAAGAAAAGAGATCGACTCTCTTACCGATTTTGCAAAAATATACAAGGCAAAAGGACTCGCTTGGCTTAAAATTTCCGAGAACGGAGAGATTTCGTCCTCTTATGCGAAGTTCTTGACAGATGCCGAAAACGAAGCTATCAGAGTGGCGATGGAGGCAGAGAACGGTGACCTTATTCTTATTGTTGCCGATAAGAACGAGGTAGTATTTGATTCTCTCGGAGCACTTCGTTGTGAGTGTGCAAAGAGAATGGGACTTCTTGATCCGAATGTTTTCAATTTCTTATGGGTAACCGAGTTCCCGCTTCTTGAATGGAGCGAGGAGGATGGTCGCTTCTATGCAAAGCACCACCCCTTTACTTCTCCTATGGACGAGGATATGCAGTATATTGACAGTGATCCCGGCAGAGTACGTGCAAAGGCTTATGACATCGTGCTTAACGGCGTTGAGCTTGGTGGCGGTTCTGTGAGAATTCATAGCGAAGATGTTCAGAAAAAGATGTTCGAAATTTTAGGACTTACGCTCGACGAAGCAAACGAAAAGTTCGGATATCTGCTTGAAGCGTTCAAATACGGAGTTCCTCCGCATGCGGGACTTGCATTCGGTCTTGACCGTTTGGTAACTCTCTTGCTCGGCCTTGAGGATATTCGTGACGTTATAGCATTCCCGAAGGTTCAGAACGCAAGTGAACTTATGTCCGGTGCGCCCGGTGTAGCTGATCCTAAAGGACTTGATGAGCTTTGTATCGCTGTTACCAAAAGTGACGAAGAATAAAAGGGAACAATAATAAAATTATAAGTGCCTCAGAAAAACTGTTTTTCTGAGGCACTTGATTATTTATTCGCCGTAAATACTTTCAAGGAATTTACCGTTATTATAAAGTACAACTGTTTGATCTCCTCCAACGACCGCATAGCCGTTTTCATCATAGCCACATGAGAAGTTTACTTTCCAAACGCCACGTACAAAATCAAAATCAGCCGACACAAGAGTGTAATCAATCGTGCAATATTCCTTTGCTAAAAGAATTGCTGTATCTCGGTTTACGCTCTCTTCTGGACCTATCTCAAAGCTCTCAATAAGAGCTAATATATCGGATTCATACTTTTCATAGGCATCGTCGCCTCCGATTAATTCGAGAACATAGTCGCCGGCTACATCTTTGAAGAAGCATCGTGAAAAGGATTTTCTGCCGTCGTAGGTGTGCAAAGTGACTGAATGACCGCCCAAGGTCGTTTCACTCACGGATAGAAACGTTCCGCAAACTCCGGGGAATTTCGCCCAATAATAGAGCTTCAGCTGGACTTCGGGGTCGTTTTCTGGGAAAAATTCAAGACCGCAATAAAGCATATTTGATTTTGCGATATCATAAACCGATTTGTGATCGGTTTCGGGAGCGATGTCAAGTGGAACTTCATTATAGCTCCAACCTTTTGGAAGTCTTGCGTTCATAATTATGAAGTTATGCGCAAATGAGACAAATTCTCGGTTGTCCTCACCATAATATTCCGCCTCAAAGTTTACGCCCTCTGCTCTGCCTCTCGGCATCTCGATAATGATATGCCATTCTGCCATGTCGCAGGTGTAGGCCTCGGGTGTGATGCGTTTGATGAGAATAATATTGTCTTTTGTCACGCCCATAAGCTCGTGACGTATAGATCCGCTGCCTTCCTCAAGGATTACCATAACGAGCATATTTTCCTCAAAAAAGTAATTGTCGTATTTTTCTGTAGCATCTGAGAATCCGATAGTAGAGTCTGATGCGGGGGCATTTCGGTGTCCGAGAAAATAAGTTTCTCCGTTTTCTTCAATGTAATTCTCAAGTTCAGAGGCAGATGAGATGTTTACGGTATAAGGATAATCTCTACCTTCAACGTATCCGTCTGTGCGAATATACTGAGCAGGGAAGATTTGCGTTTGGTTTTCTGTTTTCTCCGTTTTCACCGTATCTGCTGCCGAAATATTTATTTCTTCATCGGGGGTGCAGGCGGCAAAAGAGAGGAGACAAACAAGGATCAAAACAGAAGCAAACAATTTATTCATACAGAACCCACCTTTCAAAGTCTTTAATTATAAGACGCTTAAAATGTCAAATTGTTCCGAAAAAGTCTTTTCAAAATAATTGAAAATAGGTCTTGACAAATTGATGGGAATGGTGTATAATAGTCGATGTTGAAAAAAGTAAATATTGGGGCATTAGCTCAGTTGGTTAGAGCTACCGGCTCATAACCGGTCGGTCCGGGGTTCGAGTCCCTGATGCCCCACCAACAAGTCCGAAAGATCGGGCATTTCAATGGAATCAGAAAAAAGCACGCTTTCTTGGCGTGCTTTTTCTGATAATATACTCTTTTTAGGACAAAACGCTGTGAGGGAGGTAACTTTTTTGAAAGATAAGCTTATCTCGGCAAATGCTCTTTATGTTAAAGGAGAATATGAAGAGGCGGCAAAGCTGTATCTTGAGCTTGCGTGGGCAGGAGACCTTGACGCAATGTTCAATATGGGATATCTTCATCAATTTGGCATTGGTACAGAGCTGAATTTGGAAAAAGCGGCGGATTTTTATGCCGTTGCTATGTATCTTGAGGGCGGCGATGCGGCCTACAATCTTGCTGTTATGACAATGAACGGTCTTGGCATTAAGCGTGATATTGCAAAGGCGATCAGGACAATGGAGATAAGTGCAAACGCAGGTTGTCCCGAGGCTCAGTTATATCTTGCGACAGCGTGTTCTATGGGGTATGCGGGAAATCCTGTTTGCAGTAATATTTGTAGGATTCCTTTTCACCGTGCCGAGAGCCGATACGACTATGCTGCACTTGGCGGCAATATAAACGAGGAAGAGCGGGACGCAATTGAGGAAGAGCGTTGCAGAGCGGTTATTGAAAGTCCTATAGACGCTTTGCGTTGGCTTGAGATAGCGGCTGCAAATAAAGACGAAAACGATGTTTACGGAGAAACTGTAAGAGATGCAAAATATATGCTGGGACTGTTTCAGATCGAGGGCATCGGTTGCCGTATAAACAGGAAAAGAGGAGAGGCTCTTATAAGACAAGCCGCACTTGAAGGCTCGGAGAATGCTCAAAAATATCTGCTTCTCGCATCGAAAAAATAAATTTTGGAGGACAAGTATATGCCGTATATCAGCACAACGACTGCAAAGAAGATAGATGATAGCGTAAGAGAGGAATTGAAGAGGGAGCTTGGCGATATTATTACCGAGATTCCCGGCAAGACAGAAAACTGGCTTATGCTTTCGTTTAATGACGATGTCAAGATGTATTTTAGAGGTGACGACAGTGTTGAGTGTGCTTATGTTGAGGTAAGTATCTTTGGCACGACAACAAAAGATGCTTATGATCGTTTGACAGCGAGGATATGCGACCTTTACGAGCGTAAGCTGGGCATTCCCGCCGACAGAATTTATATCAAATATGAAGAGTCGGATAAATGGGGCTGGAACGGCGTGAATTTTTGAATATGAGCAGTATAGAAGATAGAAAGCTTATACAGAGTCGTCTAAGAGAATTTGATTGTTTGTCGTCAACGAACGAATTCTGCAAGAATGAATCTGTCAAGGATAGGCAGATAGTTCTCGCACGCACGCAAACGAATGGGCACGGTCGTATGGGGCGTCATTTTGTCTCGGTAGAGGGCGGATTTTATATTTCGTTCTGCTATAAAGAGGGCATATTGGCCGAAAGGCTTACGTGCGTTACGGGAATGTGTGCCGTTGCGTCCCGCAGAGCTATAGAAAAGACCTGCGGAGTGAAAGCTGATATAAAATGGTTGAATGATCTTATATTACAGGGTAAAAAGATATGCGGAATTTTGGTTGAGACTGAATTTTCCGGTTCAGGCGACGTTGAAAAGCTGATAATCGGTATAGGCATAAATTCAAACCAGAGCTCCGATAGCTTTCGGGGGGAGATAGATGGGATACCTTCTTCAATTTTTGCACTTGAGGGAAAGATGGTTGATAACGATAGTCTGTTGATCAATTTGACAGAGGAGATAGACCGCATCTTTGACGTGCTTTTCGGTAGCGGTGACATAGGAGAATATATAGAAGATTATAAACGTTATTGTACCACGCTCGGTCGCGATGTCCATGTTCTGAGTTCTGCACTCGCTGGCGGTAAGGATCCGAGAGAGGTATTTGCCTCCGATCCGTCGCTTTTTCCGACGGTAAAGGCGGTCGATATAGACGATAGCTTTGGACTTGTTACGGTCGGCTTCGACGGAGAGCGCAAAATACTCAGATCGGGCGAAGTAAGTGTAAGATAAATAAAAATAAAAGCGGATAATTCCCTTGGGGAATTATCCGCTTTGTTTGTTAAGACGTTACTTTTTCAAAATCTTCTGCACCGTGCTTACATAGAGGGCAGATGTAGTCGTCGGGAAGGGTTTCACCCTCATAAAAATATCCGCAGATCTTGCATACATAGCCGGTCTTCTTATCCTGCTCCGGCTTTTTCTTTGGCTTTATATGCTCAAAGTAGTATTCATAAGTAACGGGACGAGCGTCTGAGAGCTGTTTTGCTTCGGTTATATCGGCAACAAAAACAGTGTGCGTACCGCAGTCTTCGGTCGAAATAACTTCTCCGGAAATAACGGCTCTATTAAACTTGGGAAGATATATGATACCGTTTTCCGTGCGAACTTCTTCTTTGCAGGAAGCAAATTTATCTGTATCTCTTCCGCTTGAAAATCCGAAATGCTCAAAAACGGAGAACGGAGTATCAACTGTCAGAACCGAGATATTGAACTTGCCTGTTTTTATTATCATATCGTGAGTTAGGTTTGCTTTATTTACTGCGACAAGAATACGCTTGGGGTTGTCGGTTACCTGCATCGCAGTGTTAATGATACAGCCGTTGTCCTTTTCGCCGTCCTTTGCGGAGAGTAGGTACAAGCCGTATGACAAAGAGAAAATAGCACTCGATTCTATTTTCTTTGAATGATCTATAACTTCAGGCTTTGGAATTGAATTTACGATAGCATCGGCAAGAGCACAAAGCTCGGTACGCTGTGCGTCTTTTAGCGACGAGCGAATGGTAAGACCTGCGTCAAGGATAGTCATATCCTTCATCTGATTTAAGATGTCTTTCATAAGAGAAGCTGCAGTCGGTGCCCAGCTACCGTTCTCTATCAGAGCAACGGTGCGGTTCTTAAGGTTATGGGCCTTAATGTCAAGCAAGACTGTTTCCATATTTACGAAAATTCCTGCATTATAGGTGGTCGTCGCAAACACTAAATGAGAACATCTGAAAGCCTCTGACACTATGACCGACGGGTGCGTTACAGAAACGTCATACATCGCTATATTTTTGACACCTCGCTCAGAGAGCAGGGCACCAAGAATTTCTGCTGCATTTTGGGTGTTGCCGTAAACCGAGGAATAGGCAATCATAACAGCGTTTTCTTCAGGGGTGTATGATGCCCATTTGTAATATTTGTCAATAAACCAGCTTATATCCTTTCGCCAAATGGGACCATGGAGAGGGCAGATAGCTTCTATTTTAATATCGCTTGTTTTTTTGAGGAGTGAAAGGACCTGAGGACCGTATTTGCCGACGATATTAGTATAATATCTTCTGGCGTCATCAAGCCATTCGTTTTTGAAATTAACGTCGTCGGCAAAAATATTGCCCGAGAGTGCTCCGAAAGTGCCGAATGCGTCAGCGGAGAAAAGTATTTTATCTGTTGTATCGTAGGTTACCATAACCTCCGGCCAATGTACCATAGGTGCCATAATAAATGTCAACGTATGTGCACCGGTCACAAGCGTATCGCCCTCGGCGATCTCTAACAGACGGCTGTCAACGTCAAAATCAAAGAATTGCTTTATCATGCCGACCGTTTTTTTGTTCGCTACTATTTTAACCTCGGGATAGCGTCTTACAAGATCGGAAAGCGTTGCACAATGGTCTGGCTCCATATGATTTACAATAACGTAATCAAGCTTTTTCTCTCCGAGAACAAACTCAAGATTTTCAAAGAATTGACAGTTTACTGCATTATCGACGGTGTCGAGAAGAACGGTCTTTTCGTCGCATAGCAGATAGGAGTTATAAGAAATCCCACGCGGAATTGGGAAAACACTCTCAAAAAGGGCAAGACGACGATCACTTGCTCCTATATAGTAAAGATCTTTATTGATTTTTTGAACGTTATACATATCAGAACCTCCGTTTTTATAATTGTCGCCTCAAAATAGAGAAACAAATCATATTTTATGTTAACATATTAACATAAAATATTATAGTTGTCAAGATTTTTAGGAACAATTCTTAAAAATAAAAAGGATTTGCATTTGCAAATCCTTTTTATTTTTAGATATCAGCCTTCCAAAGACCGTGCAGATTGCAGTAAGCGTAAACTGCTGTGGGCTTGTCACCGCAGAGTGCAAATGTTACTTCCGGCTCGTCGTTGTGGTCGATATTTTTACGCTGACCGCCGTTCTCTGTTGCGAGGTAAACCCAAGCGATGTGATGCTCCTCGGACATAGGGTGCTTTACAGAGCCTACGCATACCTTAACAACATCACCCTCAACCGTTACAACAGGAATATGCTTCTCCGTGCTTGCTTCAACAGTTCCGGGTTCAAGACGCTTCATTTTCTCGCCACAGCATACTAACGGAACGCCTTTATCGTCGATCATACCAACGAGATTACCGCAATGGGTGCAAATATAAAATCTGTTATCGTTCATAATTACATACCTCCAAAAGTATTATATAATTTATTATACTCGTATTTTTACTAAAAATCAATAGGATAATATAAATAGATACAAGACAAAAATGTCCAGTTTTTTTACGGCAACTTATTACCTGCCGAACGGTAAATTTCATACCATTCCTCGCGTGTAATATGAATTCCACCTGCCTTCAGGCAATCGGCGAGCCTTGTAAGATTTGTAGTACCTGTTACGGGTTGCATTTTTGCACTATGACGAAGAATCCATGCAAATGCTATCGTTGTTTTTGAAACCGAGTATTTGTCGGCAATTTTTCCAAGCGTATCATTCAATTCGGGGAATTTCTCGTTGTCAATAAAACACCCCTCAAAAAATCCATACTGCACAGGTGACCAAGGTTGAATAGTGATTTTATTCAAACGGCAAAAATCAAGGACTCCGCCGTCACGGTTAATGCTCGATTCGTTATGCATATTTACGTTTATACCCGATTCTATTATCGGTGTGTGCATAATGCTAAACTGTAATTGGTTAGCACAAAGTGGCATAGAGAGTGAGTTTTGCAAAAGTTGTATTTGATAAGGATTTTGATTTGAGACGCCAAAATGACGTACCTTTCCGGTCGATTTCAGATAATCGAAGGCTTTCGCTACCTCTTCAGGCTCCATAAGCGTGTCGGGGCGGTGAAGAAGCAAAATATCGATATAATCTGTTCCGAGTCGCTTCAAACTGCCGTCAACAGAGCTTACTATATGGTCATATGAAAAATCGTATAGCCCCTTGCGTATCCCGCATTTTGTCTGAATGAAAATATTTTCTCTCATTGATTTTGTTATTGCTTTGCCAAAAACTTCTTCACTTTTTCCACCGCCGTAAATATCAGCGTGGTCAAAAAAATTCGCACCGAAGCTGAGTGCCGTATCGATAAATGCGGACACTTCCTTTTCATTCATATTGCTTATTCTCATACATCCTACTGCGATTTCGGGTACCTGTATTCCGCTTTTGCCAAAATCTATATTTTGCATAAAACCAATCTCCTCAAAGTTTTTTATTATTATAACACACTTTTGATAACAAATAAAGAAAAAATAAAAATCCCCTCGGATTTTTCCGAGGGGAAGTTGTTTTATTTCATTTTTGCACCGCAGTTTGTGCAGAAGACTCCGTCCTCTACATTCATACCACAGTTGGGACAAGTCATACCTGCAGGTCTCTGAGGAACCTTTATTTTAGGAGCAGAAGCGAAAATATCAGCTTTTGCCGCACTATCATCTCCCTTAAGCTTGTTGTTTATCTGGATAACGTTCTTGATAAGAAGAATAGCCATCATAATAAACTCGTATGCAAGACGCACTGCTATAGGTCCAAGGATCATAACAAGCAGACCGTATCCGCCGTACCATCTTGAAGGAGAGCTGTAACCCCAACCGTAATCATATCCGGGCTGTACATAGAAAAGCATAAAGAATCCGCTGAAAAATACGGATACAGTTGCGAAAATGTAGAGTGCCTGGAGTATCTTTTCAACTATAAGATACTTGAAATTGAAAGTGTCGTGGAGAAATTTGCCAAAGCTGTTAAGACGAGCACGTTTCTTATCGGGGACGATAAAGATGAATGCAAGTACCGTCGCAACAAGCGAAGCTATAGCTGCCAAAATTGTCAAAGTTCCAAGATTACCTAACATAAAATGTACCTCTCAAAAAGTTTTATATTGGTGTTAATAACACCAATATAATTATACCTTTTTCGACCGAAAATGTCAAGGATTTTAGAATGGAAAACGCAAATGATCTTTATGTCGAAAAATTGCACTTATATATTGACAATACGGCGGTGATGATATAATATAGTATATAGATGCTGTTATGCCTTTGCGTGTTATTTTAATAATTACGAAAAATAAGGACGGTGTAAAAATTATGGAACAAATTGCTGCGAGTATCAAGAATTTTCTATATCCATTAGCAGAAATTTCCGCCGGCATATTAGAATTGATTGGTATTATTATCATTATAGTAGGCTCGATACGTGCGTTGATAAGGATCGTTAAATGCGTGATTGAAAAGAAAAATCTTCATGTTGTTATCGACCTTGGAAAAGCACTTTCTTTGGCGCTAGAATTCAAAATGGGGGCCGAAATTATTAAAACGGTTATCATTCATAACCTGCAAGAGTTGGCTATTCTCGGAATCGTAATTGTAATACGAGCTTTGCTTTCGGTCATTATCCATTGGGAAATGCGTATGGAAGAAAAATCCGAGCCCAAAGCTCCTGAAAATAAGTCGTGACATAAAACAATCCCCGCCGAGAGCACGGCGGGGATTGTTTATGTAATCATATTTTTTAAGATAGATTTTTGGGTTTATCAGTTTACAAAAAGATGACGTCTTTTCTTGAAATAAGAAATGTTTACGAAAATCATAACCGCTGATGCGACCATGTTGCCGATTACGGATGAAAAATCCATTGAAGACGATATTTCTTCAGGTAAAACACTCGATACACCAATAATATATATTAGTTGAATTGCAATTATTGAAATGTACAAAATATAAAGCATCATAGGACCGTTTTTCTTGTAGCCTGCGAGACGAAATCTCGTATAAATACCAAACGCCGCAATTGCCAAGCAAACAATGCCTACGAATTTGTCAAGATTTTGCAATTTCGGATAGATAAAATAGACGGTTTCCGCATACCCATCATACATGCTTCCTGTGAGCATTTGAATTCCATTTACAGCGTTTAGAAGTGCACCGGCAAATAAAACAAAATAAATTAACCACTTAAACCATTTCATACCAAGTGTATGTGTAGCATTAGTTTTTGTCGGTTGAGTTTCGTGCAAAGGTGCTCCACAGCTTGTACAGTACATACCGTTGTCGTCATTTGGGGTTCCGCATTTTGAACAAAACATAAAATAGTCTCCTTTGTTTTTTATTAGATGTATTTTTATGATACCATATGTAACAAAAAAAGTCAAGATTTTGCAAAAAATCCCCTCGGATTCCGAGGGGATTGAAAATAGTTTTGTTTGATATGTTGGCTGCGTTTTGACGGGGAAAAACTGTCAACCTTTTCCCGTGTAATTATTTAACCGTAAAACATTTCAGGATTTCTTCTACTCCGCCGGAATAGAAAGAAAATGCGGCGACATTTGCCATATAATTTCCTCTTATAAAGCTGAAAACTACTACGGAAGCACTATAACCGTAAAGATTGGCGGAAAGTGTTAATGCGTCAAATTCTTTGCCATCTACAGTTATTTTCTGATATTTTACGTCAACATCAGTATAACCCATATTTTCATAAGAGGTTTTCAAAGCTCCAATTTGTGATTCAAGAGATTCTTTCACGTCAAAACTCATGATTTCGAAAGAACTGAGCTTTTCCATATTTATGTTTACACTCTGCATGCCGTCCTCATAGGTTGCATACATATCGTAAACAATAGTGGCATTTTTAAGCGCTTCTAAAGTATCCTCGTCATAAAATTCTGAAACGACGTTGTTTAACTCGAGAATCTGCTTGTCGGTGTAAAATACCCAGCCTTCAGGTGCCGTGAAGCTGAGTCCGAGAAAATCGTTGGTATATACGCCACTACTGCTCGTTCCCATAGAGAAATCAAGGCTTTCGGTGTCTTCAGCACTGTTGTCTGTCGTGTCCTGAACGTCATCCGATGTGTCTAGCGTGTTTTGAACATCAACCGGTACGTTTGTTGTGTCCTTATCATCTCCAGGAATGTTTACAGAGCCGCGAACATCACTCGGCAAGAGCGTATAAGAACAACTGCAAAGACCGATGAGCATAATAATTGTCAAAAGGATACATAAAATTTTTTTCATAATACCCCCCCCATTCTTTTGAATAGCAATATGAATTTTTTGGAAAACAGTCTGTTTACAGTATAACAGTTATACCGTAATTTGTCAATAAAATTCTGTAAAAACGCCCCCGCCGAGCTCTCGGCGGGGGACGTTTTTTATAATGTTAACAATTATTTAGACTTAATTGCAGCCTGTGCTGCAGCAAGACGTGCTATCGGAACACGGAAAGGAGAGCAGGATACGTAGTCAAGGCCGATGCTGTGGCAGAACTCAACGGATGTGGGGTCGCCGCCGTGCTCACCGCAGATACCTACGTGGAGAGCCTTGTTTACAGGTCTGCCAAGGGTTACTGCCATGTTCATAAGCTTACCTACGCCTGTTGTATCAAGCTTTGCAAAAGGATCTTTCTCGAAGATCTTTGCGTCATAGTAAGCATTAAGGAATTTACCAGCGTCGTCACGGGAGAAGCCGTATGTCATCTGAGTAAGGTCGTTTGTACCGAAGCAGAAGAAGTCTGCGTTCGCTGCGATCTCATCAGCTGTGAGACAAGCTCTCGGGATCTCAATCATTGTACCAACCTCGTACTTAAGGTTAGCACCGGCAGCTGCGATTTCAGCGTCAGCAGTCTCAACAACTACCTTCTTAACGTACTTAAGCTCTTTAACGTCGCCAACGAGAGGAATCATGATCTCGGGAACAACGTTCCAATCAGCATGAGCCTTCTGAGTGTTGATAGCCGCACGAATAACTGCCTTTGTCTGCATTGCTGCGATTTCAGGATAAGTTACTGCAAGACGGCATCCACGGTGACCCATCATGGGGTTGAACTCATGGAGAGATGCGATGATAGCCTTGATATCTTCAACGCTCTTGCCCTGTGCCTTTGCGAGAAGAGCTATATCCTCTTCTGTTGTAGGAACGAACTCATGAAGCGGGGGGTCAAGGAATCTGATACAAACGGGGTTGCCCTCAAGAGCCTCATAGAGCTTCTCGAAGTCTGCCTGCTGGTAGGGAAGGATCTTTGCAAGAGCAACTTCTCTTTCCTCAGCTGTATCGGAGCAGATCATTTCTCTGAACGCTGCAATTCTGTCAGCCTCAAAGAACATGTGCTCTGTACGGCAAAGACCTATGCCTTCAGCACCAAGCTCACGAGCCTTCTTTGCGTCAGTAGGAGTATCAGCGTTTGTTCTTACCTTAAGTGTACGGAACTCGTCAGCCCAACCCATGATCGTGCCGAAGTTTCCGGAGATCTCTGCA
>JAFYLR010000078.1 GCA_017550115.1 Clostridia bacterium
AATAATATATAATAGCTGTTAGACGAGGTATTATTATGCTGAAATATGATACTATACTTTTTGATGCCGACGGAACTTTGTTTGATTTTTTTAGGAGTGAGAGGGAAGCTCTGATTTCCGTATTTAAGATTTACGGATATGAGCTGACAGACGAAGAGGTGCGTGAATACAGTGCAATAAACGACTCGCTTTGGAAGGCGCTCGAGCGCAGAGAGGTCACAAAGGAAGAACTCCGAATAAAAAGATTTGAGCTGTTCTGTGAGTCAAGAGGCTTTGTGTGCGATTGCCATTCTATCGCAAAAGACTATACGGATATGCTTTCAAAACAGCATTTTCTTATTGACGGTGCTCTTGAGATTTGCCGTACGTTATCAGAATTTTGCAGACTGTTTATTATAACCAACGGCATTGAATACGTGCAGAAGAACAGAATGGAGTTGTCTCCGCTCAAAGAATATTTTGATGCACTTTTTATTTCGGGAGAAATAGGATATGAAAAGCCGAGTGTTCATTTTTTTGATGCGGTGAAGCGCGGTATTTCCGATTTTTCCTCTGAGCGTTCGCTCGTTGTCGGGGATTCACTCACTTCTGACATGAAGGGCGGAATAGATGCAGGCGTAGACTGCTGTTATTTTGATCCCAAAGGTAACGGAATTCCACAGAATATGCCGATAAAATACCGTATAGAGAAGCTGAGTGAGCTTCAAAAGATCATTTTGACAGATTAATTTTTGAGAGGTTTGCATGAAAGTTTTTTTCACAGCCGCAAAAGAAATACTTGCCTCGGACGCGATTTTGCGTAACGAGCCGCTTTCGCAGCATTCAACCTTTCGAATAGGTGGGAAGGCGGACTATTTCGTCAAACCCGAAAACGAAAGGGAACTTGGTGAGATAATACGATTAGCAAAAGACTGTGGAATAGCCTTTTCGGTTATCGGATGCGGAAGCAATATACTCTTTTCGGACAAAGGGTATCAAGGAGTTATTATAACGACTCTAGGGTTAAAAGAATTACATATAGACGGGACGGAGATTGTTGCAGGGGCAGGACTGACACTGCCTCAGCTTTCGTCTGTCGCACAAAAAAATTCACTTGACGGAATGCGTTTTATGTGCGGAATTCCCGGAACTGTCGGCGGCGGTATTTATATGAACGCAGGAGCTTATGGCGGGGAGATTGCCGATATACTTGTCAGCTCTCGATATTATGACACATCAAGTGGCGAAATATGTGAGCTTTCGAGTTTGGAGCACGATTTTGCATATAGACATTCTTCATATATGGAACATCCTGAACGAATTATTCTTTCGGCAAAATTTGCACTTGCACAAGGATGTGCTGATGACATAAAAAAAGAATGCGACGAGCTTTTGCGAAAAAGAGCAGAAAAGCAACCTCTTGAATTTCCGAGTGCGGGAAGCACGTTTAAGCGTTATCCGGGATTTTTTACTGCTCAGCTTATTGACGAGAGTGGTCTTAAAGGGTATAGCGTTGGCGGTGCTCAGGTTTCGGAAAAGCATGCGGGTTTTGTTATAAATCGAGGAGGGGCAACGTCATCAGACGTGCTTGAGCTTATCGAGTATATAAAGGCAAAGATCAAAAAAACGCACGGAATAGATATTGAATGTGAAATACGATTTATAGGGGAGGAATAAATGTCTTTTTGTGAAAATGCAAAGGAAGAACTTTCCTTGCAGCAAAGAAAATTGACCTGCTGTAAAAAAGCGTTTGCATACGGACTTTTAATAAATACGTTTCCGGAAGATGAAGCATCTCTTGCTTTTGAAACAGAGCAGGAATGTGTCTCGAAGGATGCAGCTCTCGCGATAAAAGAGCAGTTTGGCAGAGAAGTACAGATAAAAGAGCGAAACAGAATAGGACATTTGAGATACGTTCTCTCCTTTGACTCTCGCTCGGGTGCTGAAAATCTTCGCAAAATAGACAGAGAAGAGGGAAGTTTTTCATCTGTTATAGGATTTCGCTGTGAAAGCTGCCGAATGCATTTTTTGAAAGGCGTATTTTTAGCGGCGGCGTCGGTGAGCGACCCTATGAAGTCATATCACCTTGAATTTCATATAAAGGATGCAACAAGAGCCAAACTTCTTTTTGCTGAGCTTAGAGAGGCAGGCTTTTCTCCCAAAATAGCAAACAGAAAGAACTCTGTTGGACTTTATTTTAAGGAAAGCGGTGCCATAGAGGATATTTTGACGTATATAGGTGTGTCGAAAATGCTGTTTGAATGTATGAATGACAAAATATTGAGAGAGATAAGAAACGATACGAATAGAAGAGCAAATTGCGAGACGGGAAACATCGCAAAATCTGTTAGCTCTTCTCAGGAGATAATTGCTGCGATAAAAAAGCTTGAAGAAGCCGGTCTTCTTGCGGCACTTCCGGACGAGCTTTGCGAAACTGCGAAGCTCAGGCGTGAAAATCCCGAGGCGTCGCTTTCTGAGATGTGTTTAATGTTCTCGCCACCCCTCTCGAAATCCGGACTTAATCACAGATTGTCGAAAATAAAGAAATTCGCCGCCGAGTGTGAAAAAATATCAGACGAGTAATTTTTATTATGCCTTGTGCGTATGGGAGAGATTATGATAAAAAATGATTTTGTGCATCTTCATCTTCACTCTGAATACAGTTTGCTTGACGGTGCCTGCCGTATTTCCGAGATAGCAGAGCGTGTAAAGGAATGCGGACAGAGCGCGGTTGCAATAACGGACCACGGAAACATGTATGGTGCGGTTGCGTTTTACCGTGCCTGCAAAGCCGCAGGCATCAAGCCTATTATAGGGTGTGAAGTATATGTTGCTCCAAAATCCCGATTTGAGAAAGCGAATGCGATGAACGAGGGAGCTTATAATCATCTTGTTTTGCTTTGTAAAAACGAGGAGGGGTATAAAAATCTTATATATCTTGTCTCAAAAGGCTTTACGGAGGGGTTTTTCTCAAAACCCAGAATAGATACAGAGCTTCTTTCATCTCATAAAGAGGGGCTTATCGCCCTCTCGGCTTGTCTTGCCGGAAAAGTCCCAAAATATTTGCTTTCAGGTCAGTATGAACAAGCCAAAGAAGCGGCTCTTGAGATGAAAGAGATATTCGGAGATGATTATTATATAGAGCTTCAGAATCACGGGATTCGGGAGCAGATAGATATTATTCCAAGTCTTGTGCGCATAGGTGAAGAATGCGGCATAGGTCTTGTCGCTACAAACGATGTCCATTATTTACGTAGAAAAGACGCTTCAACACAAAAAGTACTTATGTGCGTTCAGATGAACATAACGGTTGATGAAGACACAAAAACAGGCTTTGAAACGGACGAATTTTATCTCAAAAATACTGATGAGATGAAATTGCTTTTCGGGAAATACGAGGGAGCTATCGAGAATACCGTAAAAATAGCAGAGCAGTGCAATTTTGAATTTGATTTTGACAATATATATCTGCCTACCTTCAAAACTCCGAATGACCTTTCGCCTCATGAATACCTTGCGTCTCTTGCGGAGGAAGGACTCAAGCGAGAGGTGTCGCTCGGACATATAGTTTTTGGCGAAAATGGGCATGACGAAAAAGAGTATAGGGAAAGAATGTCATATGAGCTTTCGGTTATTGAAAGCATGGGATATTCCGAATATTTTCTTATCGTTGCGGATTATATAAACTATGCTAAAAGCCGTAAGATACCGGTAGGCCCCGGGCGTGGCTCGGGTGCGGGAAGCCTGGTCGCTTATCTTATAGGTATCCATGTTTCTACAAAGCTGGCGAAAGCGGAGCTGAGAGCGTTTGGGAGGCAAGATTCACTCCACAGGAAAAAGGTAAGTACACATATTTCTTCCGTTAC
>JAFYLR010000079.1 GCA_017550115.1 Clostridia bacterium
TCTGCGGATTCTATGTTTGTCAACATATGTTTATCGTATCCATCTAATCTGTTTTCAAAGAAATCAGCCATTTTTTCAAGCATATCTAATCTCCGTCAAATTCAAGTTTATCGAACTAATTACATTATACCATATATCATTAAAAACTGCAATGTTCCGTTAAAGTATGAGTTTTGGGCCATTTTTTAGACCATTTCAGAAGTATGATATGTGCTGAAAAGGCAAGTTGAGGTAAGATAATTTTTTAAGGGCAAAAACGGTGTGCTTTTGTTGGGCAAGAAAAATCACAAAAAAGCAAGATTAGGTAAGATATTTGTGTGAGATTTTTTAAGCCCTTTCATACTCCCCACGATGAAGCCTATTGATTGACGAAAAAATAAATATAACAAAAAACCTCTCGGCTGAAAGCAGCCGAGAGGTTTTATTATTAATTTCAATCTTCTTCCAAGAGTTTGGCGGGGGATATTTTCAATACCTGTGCGATTTTGAATAATGTTTCTAAAGAAACGCCTCGTACAGTGCCGGGACCTTCGACTTGACCAACAAAGTTTACACTTTTATCTATAAGTTCCGCAAATGTTTCTTGCGTGTATCCTGCTTTTTTTCGGTAATAGGCAATTTTCAAGCCTAAAGTAATATATTTATCTGCAAACTCTGTCTTCATCATTTCGCCCCCTCTCATACTAATAGTTTACAAGGAAATGAAGCAAATTATAACTTTTGACAAGTAAATGATTATTTACTTTGAGTAAATAATGGTGTATAATAGGTGATAAATAATTTACTTGAGGTGAAAATGCAAATGAAAGAAAATACCTGCTGTTTTTTAGGTCACGGGACGATAAACGAAACTGAAAAATTGAAAATCGAGTTGTGTGAGACGATTGAAAGACTGATTATACAAGAAAAAGTTGACACTTTTCTGTTCGGAAGTAAGAGCCGTTTTGATAGTTTATGTCTTGAGCTTGTTACCAAAATCAAAGAAAAATATCCGCACATAAAACGTATTTACGTGCGTGCTGAATTTCCTTTTATAAACGAAAGCTATACTGCATACTTGCTTAAATCTTATGATCAAACATATTACCCTCAAAATATTCTCGATTCAGGCAGGGCGGCATATGTAGAACGTAATTTTGAAATGATAAATAATAGTCATTTTTGCGTTTTTTATTGCGATGATGGAAACGCTCCCACAACTCGCAAAAGCGGCACAAAAATTGCACTTGATTATGCACTCAAGCAGGGCAAAGAAGTCATAACCTTTCCCAAATGAGAGCGTAATAGTCAAAAACGAGTAAGAATCCTTTCGTTTTCTTATTTACAAAAGGCATAAAATATGGTAAAATAATGGTATATAAGTCCTTTTTGCTAAAAAAATTCGTTTTTGATTTTTTTTGTGGATATGAAATGTTTTATGAGGGAAACTAATAAAGCATTTCGGATAAATAAAAAAGATGAAAGTACGGCTTAGAAAAAGGCGGTTTGCCGCTGATTTTGTGCTTGGATTTGCACTTGGACTTATAGCTTCGGGTGCTGTTATGCTCATTATGTTGACACAACTTTGATTTTTTTAGGGAGGAGATATGAGACTTGATAAATTTCTTTCGTCAATGGGAATAGCTTCAAGAAGTGAAGTTTCTGCTGCTGCAAGACGTGGTGCTATAACCGTTGACGGTGTCGTATGCCGTGATGCCTCGACTCATATCGATCCCGATCGCTCTGCCGTTGTGTTTTGCGGCAGAAGCGTTACTTATAAAAAATATCGGTATATAATGCTTAATAAGCCGGAAGGGTATGTGAGTGCGACGGAGGACGGCAAAGACCCGACAGTTCTTGATCTTTTGCCGGAGGAATATAAAAAATTCAATCTTTTTCCCTGTGGCAGACTTGATAAAAACACGCTCGGACTTATGCTGATAACAGATAACGGCGAACTTTCGCACCGATTACTCTCACCGAAGCGTCACGTTAAAAAAACTTATGTTTATAGGTCTAAATTTCCGATCACCGATGAGGAAAAAGAGCTGCTTGAGAGTGGCGTAACTCTTGACGACGGCTATGAGACAAAGCCTTCTGTCATAGAGCTTGACAGCGGTAGAGATTCTGGAAAAATAACTCTCACGGAAGGGAAGTACCACCAAATAAAGCGTATGTTTGAATCGGTTAACAATAAGATAATCTACCTTGAGAGAGTTACCTTTGGCCCACTTGTGCTTGATGCGTCGCTTGGGCGAGGTGAATGGCGTGAGCTTAATGAAAACGAGATAAAAGCTCTCGAAGAACATGCAAAATAATATTTTGATATATAAGTGTCTGTAAATGATAAAGGAGACAAAAATGAACATTATTGAAACTCTGGCAAAAGAATTTGGATTACGTGTTGAGCAGGTCGAAAAAACGGTCGAGCTTATAGACGCAGGGAACACGATCCCTTTTATTGCGAGATACCGTAAGGAAGTCACGGGAAGCCTTGATGATACTACATTGCGTGACCTTGATGACAAGCTTACATATTTGCGTAATATTGAGAAAAGAAAGCAGGAGGTCCGTGACCTTATTGCAGCACAGGAAAAGCTGACCCCCGAGATAGAGGCGGCGATAGCTGCGGCGAAAACATTGACCGAGGTTGATGATATTTACCGTCCGTTCAGACCTCACAGAAAGACGAGAGCTTCTGTTGCACGAGAGAGAGGACTTGAGCCTTTGGCACTCTTGATCATGGAGCAGAGAGATAAATATGAGCCTTCTATAGAGGAAAGTGCTGCTGAATACATAGATGAGGAAAAGGGAGTGCCCGATGCGTCTGCTGCTCTTGCGGGGGCTATGGACATTATAGCAGAAGACGTTTCGGACAACGCTGAATACCGCAAAACCATTCGTTCGCTTACCTTCTCAAACGGAGTGCTTATCTCAAAGGCTGCGACCGAGGAGGATACTGTCTATTCGCAGTATTATGATTACAGCGAGGGACTGAAAAGTATGCCAGGTCACAGAATACTTGCGGTGAACCGTGGCGAGAAAGAGGATATTCTCAAGGTTTCGATTGAGGTATCAAAGGATATAATCTTAAATTATCTTTTCAGTGCGGTTATAGGTAATTTGAAAAGCCCTGCCGAGAAATATTTGAGTGCTGCAATCCTTGACGGTTACGACCGTCTTATTGCTCCTTCGGTAGAGCGAGAAATCCGTTCGGATATGTTCGACAACGCCGCAGAGGGAGCTCTTGTAAATTTTGAAGTCAACCTTAAAAACCTTTTGATGCAGGCTCCTCTTAAAGGTAAAACGGTGCTTGGGTATGACCCCGGTTACAGAACGGGTTGTAAGTTGGCGGTCGTTGATAAGACGGGTAAGGTTCTTGACACCGCCGTTATATATCCGACAAAACCTCAGGAGCGAATCGAGGAAAGCCGCAAAAAAGTGCTTTCTCTTATTAAAAAATACGATAATGACATAGTTGCTATCGGAAACGGTACGGCATCTAAGGAAAGTGAGATTTTTATCGCAAACACTTTGTCCGAGCTTGACGGAAGCGTTAAATATGCGATGGTAAGCGAGGCGGGAGCGTCCGTTTACTCTGCTTCCAAGTTGGCGTCGGAGGAATTTCCGGATTTCGACGTTACTCAACGTTCCGCCGTTTCTATCGCTCGTCGTCTTCAGGATCCTTTGGCAGAGCTTGTTAAAATAGATCCTAAATCTATCGGTGTTGGACAGTATCAGCACGATATGAAGCAGGCAAGGCTTGACAGCGCACTTGGAGGTGTGGTTGAGAACTGCGTTAACAGTGTTGGTGTTGACCTTAATACAGCGTCGCACTCGCTTCTTTCATATATTGCGGGTATTGGAGCACAGGCGGCTAAAAATATAGTAAAATACCGTGAAGAGAACGGTGAATTTGCATCAAGAAAAGAAGTTCTTAAGGTTCCAAAGATCGGAAGTAAGGCTTATGAGCAGTGTGCGGGATTTCTTCGTGTAGCCGCATCTGATGAGATTCTTGATAACACAGGTGTTCACCCCGAATCATACAAAGCAGCAAAGGAGCTTCTTTTGTCTTTTGGATATACGGATAGTGATGTCAGGGAAAACAAGCTTTCAGATCTTCGCTCAAAGGTGATGTCAAAGGGAATAAAGAACGTTTGCTCTGAGCTTGATATCGGTGAGCCTACGTTGCTTGATATTATAGGTGAACTTGAAAAGCCGGGACGTGACGTTCGTGATTCTTTACCGCCTCCGATTCTCCGTGATGATATTCTCGATCTTGCAGATCTTAAACCCGATATGGTTCTTGTGGGTACGGTTCGTAACGTAATAGATTTCGGCGCTTTCGTTGATATTGGCGTACATCAGGACGGCCTTGTTCATATTTCTCAAATTTGTGAAAAGTATATCAAGCATCCGTCGGAGGTTTTATCGGTTGGAGATATCGTTAACGTAAAGGTTCTCTCGGTAGATGTTGCGAAGAAACGCATAAGCCTCTCTATGAAGGGGATAAAGTAAATGAAGTTTCCTCGGTTTTTGCCAATTATATGCAAAAACGACATCTTTTGTGCATATTATACAAATACGGGGGCTAAAGTTTGGAGAAATACCCACTTCCATTTTTAGCTGAAATTTGGTACAATATATGAAGATAAATATTATATTCCCGAATCGCGCTTAAATGCGGTTCAAATTCAAGGAGGAACAAATGGCAAGCCTTTCCCTTAAGCATATTTACAAAAAATACCCCGGCGGTGTAACAGCCGTTTCGGATTTCAATCTTGAGATAAAAGACAAGGAATTTCTTGTTCTTGTCGGTCCTTCCGGTTGCGGTAAATCCACAACTCTTCGTATGATCGCAGGTCTTGAGGAAATTTCCGAAGGTGAGCTCTTTATCGGTGACAGACTGGTAAACGACGTTGCACCGAAGGACAGAGATATCGCGATGGTGTTCCAGAACTATGCGCTTTATCCTCATATGTCAGTTTTCGACAATATGGCGTTCGGTCTTAAGCTCCGTAAAACGCCCAAGGAAGAGATCAAGAGAAGAGTTGAAGAAGCAGCTCGTATCCTCGATATTTCTCACCTTCTTGACAGAAAGCCGAAGGCTCTCTCGGGTGGTCAGAAGCAGCGTGTTGCTCTTGGTCGTGCTATAGTTCGTTATCCTAAGGTATTCCTTCTTGACGAGCCTCTTTCAAACCTTGACGCTAAGCTTCGTGCAGCCATGAGAACTGAGCTTACTAAGCTTCACAAGAGCGTTGGAACAACATTCGTTTACGTTACTCATGACCAGGTAGAGGCTATGACGATGGCAAGCCGTATCGTTGTTATGAAGGACGGTCTTATTCAGCAGGTTGATACACCTCAGAACCTCTATGATAAGCCTTGCAACATTTTCGTTGCCGGATTTATCGGTACACCTCAGATGAACTTTATAAACGGTGTGCTTGAAAAGAAAGGTGAAGACGTTTACTTCACTTTCGAAGAAAAATCTATCAAGCTTCCCGCTGAAAAGGTTTCGGGCGAGGCTATTCAGGAATATATGGGTAAGGAAGTTATCGTTGGTATTCGTCCCGAGTGTATTCATGACGAACCCGTACATCTTACAACCTTTGCTGACGCTGTTGTTGATACTTCAGTTGAAGTTACTGAGCTTATGGGTGCTGAAATTTACCTTTACTTGAAGGTCGGAGAAACAAACCTTATCGCGAGAGTTTCTTCTCGTTCAACATCTCGTGCAGGTGATGAGATCAAGGTTGCGTTCGACACAACAAGAATCCATATCTTCGATAAGGATACAGAGCGTTGCATCGTTCACTAATAACTTAAAAAACAAGGCGGCACGAAATGTGCCGCCTTTGATTTGCTTAGAGAAAAGAGAAGCTGTTGCGTAAAGCAACAGCTTCTCTTTTTGTTTATTATTCGCCTTTTGAAGATTTGTTGAGCAATACCGTAACAGCCATTATAACGCCGATGACGGCGAAAATCCCGACCATACCGATAAGCATATATTCAAGATTATCAACAAAAGCCATAGGGTTAAAATCTATATCAAACATATTACATACCTCCGATTTATTCTCTTAAAAGTAGTTAGCAAATCCGAGTATAAGACCTCCGGCAATGACCGAAGCTATCTGTCCCGAAACATTTACGCCGATTGAGTGCATAAGAAGGAAGTTTTGCGGATCTTCTTCCTGTGCCATCTTGTGAACTATTCGTCCGGACATCGGGAAAGCGGAAATTCCGGCAGCACCAATCATAGGATTTATCTTTTCTTTGAGGAAAAGATTGAGGAATTTAGCAAAGAATACTCCGCCTGCGGTATCGAATATGAATGCAAAGAGACCGAGGAAGAGAATGAGAAGCGTTGCGGGAGAAAGGAACTGCTCCGCTTGCATCTTGAACGCTATTGTGATACCAAGAAAGATGGTTATAAGGTTTGCGAGAACCTTTTGAGCTGTATCCGAGAGTGAATCGAGAACTCCGCACTCACGAATCAGATTGCCGAACATAAGGAATCCGATAAGTGCAGCGGAAGAGGGCGCAACAACACTTGCAACGATAGAAATAACTATCGGGAAGAGTATGCGAGTTCTTTTGGATACCGATTTCTGCTTATAAGGCATACGGATAAGACGTTCCTTTTTCGTTGTGCAAAGCTTGATTATCGGAGGCTGAATGATCGGGACGAGAGCCATATAAGAATAAGCTGCAACCATTATAGCCGCAATATAACCACCTTTTGATGGGTCGTCACCGAGAAGTGTATTTGCTACTGCAATAGCTGTTGGGCCGTCGGCCGCACCGATGATACCGATAGAAGCGGAAACATCTGTTGGGAAAAATACCGAGGCAAGACAGAAGGTAAAGAAGATACCGAATTGAGCCGCGGCACCGAAAAGCATAAGCTTGGGGTTGGTGAGCAGGGGACCGAAATCTATCATCGCACCTATACCTATAAAGAGTATAAGA
>JAFYLR010000080.1 GCA_017550115.1 Clostridia bacterium
AAATATTAGGGTAAAATCAACCCGAATTCATATTAGTATAACACAAAACCGAGTGAAAATAAATACTTTTCGCATATTGTTTACATTTAAACAATATGTGATAAATATTTTCACTCGATTTATATCAGATATTCTTTATTGCTGATCTATAATCCTTTGGTGGCTGTCCCATTTCTCTCTTGAATGTCTTTGAGAAATATTGAACATCGGGGATGCCGCAGTGCTTTGCCACAGACTGGATCTGCATATGAGTAGTTGCAAGAAGGTGTGCGGCGTGCTTGATCCTTCTGGATCTTATGAATTCGGTCACGCTCTGTCCGGTTTCTTTCTTGAAGATCGTTGAAAGATATCCGGGACTTACCTTTTGCTCTTGCGCAAGATAACTGAGTGAAAGAGCCGAAGACATATTTGTATCGATGGTTACTATTGCCTTTTGAACAAGGGGAGAATAACTGTTGGTGGAATTTCTTCTGACAAGTCTGCAATATGTACGGACTATTTCTTCTGCAATAGGCTCAAATTCTTTTATTGACTGAACAAGCTCTATCTTTTTTGCAAGGGAAGAGGAAACGCTGTCAAGATACAGTGGGTGAACTCCGCCTCCTTCGGCTGCCTTGCGCATAAGTGTGTTCAATATAATGCAATAATTCTTTCCCGTTCTTAGTTGATCTTGAGTTCTCATCTCAAAATCAAAGGATGAAAACTTTGAAATCAGCTGAACTGCTTTATGTGTCTGCCCGTTTTTAACAGATTCGATGAGCTCGTTTTCGATCTCGTATCTTGCTTCGATATTTTTCATATCAACCATGACTTCATCGAATTCGTCGATTATAGGGGATGAGGGTTCGGTTTTGTCGTAATTTACGTCAACGGTATCATATCCGCCAACGCCCCACATTGCTTCGCATAGAAGCTCCAGCATTGTGAAAACCGTGCTGTTTTCCTCAATTACCGTAAAGCTGTAAAGAAGCTTTTCAAGAACTGCGCGGTTATTCGCTTCAATTTTATTTTTTGAGCAAATTTCCGATATCTTTTCGCTTGAAAAGGGTGCGGAGGCATAGGGACCGATAAATAAAACAGAGCCATCATCTGCATCCGGAAGAAGCATATACAAGTATGACAGGGAAAAACTGTCCTTGAAGCTATAAAGCTTGTTTGCCTTCGGATCGGGAATCAGGCCGGATACGGTGTATTTTTTCTGTAGCTCTGTACCGCAAAAAGACGCCAAACTATTCGAAAATACATCTGACATCTTACTTTTTGAAGTGATTATTTGGTTGTCGATATGCTTTTTACTCAAAGTGTTACAAAAAAATTTCAGCTCGTTTTTGTAATACATTACAAAATCTCCCTTCGTTTTTTATGAGCATTAAAACGTAACCGTCTGTCCATTATAGCACCTTTTTTGTTGAAATGCAATAGTTGTTTTTTAGAAATTGTGAGAATACTACAAAAAATGAACAAAAATTTCCCTTTGAGTTTTGGTTTTTTGTGGTATAAAGACGAATCGTGTCGTTTTTAATAAATTAGCATTTATATTACATTATAAAAAGCAAAGAGGCTGAATGAACAGCCTCTTTTTAAAAAGTATATCAAACAAATTTGAAAATGTCATTTACCGATTGTGCGATGTGTGTCGCACCTGCTGATTCAAGTTCTTCTCGGCTGCCGTATCCGTAAAGAACACCGATGGAATCAATTCCAAAGCTTTTTGCGCCGAGAATATCATATTTTCGGTCCCCGACCATTACAACAGATGAAACATCGGTAATTTCCGCACAGTCCAGTGCGTAGGCAATGACAGCATCTTTTTCGGTTCGCTTTTCATCCATGGTTGCGCCGCAAATATGGGAAAAGTATTTTGCTATCCCGAAATGCTCGAGTATTTTTACGGCAAAATGCTCCGGCTTTGAGGTCGCAAGTATCAATTTTTTGCCGTCCGAGTAAAGTGCGGAGAGGAGGTCTTCCACATTCTCATAAAGATCATTTTCGAAAATGCCCGTCACGGCATAATATTCTCTGTATTTTTTTACAAGATCCCTTGCTTCTTCCTCGCTTACACCATAGACCTGAATGAACATTTTTATGAGCGGAGGCCCTATAAAGCACCGCAGCTCTTCTTTGCTATCAAACCTCAGCCCGAACTCTGTTAGGGCATAAGCTACGGAATTTGTTATTCCTCTGGCAGAGTCTGTCAGAGTGCCGTCCAGATCGAAAAGAATGGTATTATACATAATCGCTCCTTATTCGGTGACCTTGCAAATATTGTGGTCTGTTGTTTCGGATGTGTAAGATGAAATAAATTTAAAATCTTCGCCATTGCTTTGTAGATTGATCTCGATCGTTCTAGCTGTAACAAGCTTTGAGCGGTCGGCATAGACGGCAATGGTGAGATTCGTATTCTCTCCCGCAGTGCTTTCGCCTATAATATCAAAACAAAGATTTCTCGCAGAGCGACTGTTTTTGCTGAAATCGCCGTTTTCGTTTCGCAGATCCTCGCTTGGCTCGAAATCATATACTCCAAAGATTATACGGGCAAGACTTGAAATTTTTGCTTCTGTTGCGTTGCCCGAGGCTCTTTTTGCAAGGAATTCGGTTATGTCTGTTCTCTGACTGTAGCTAAGATCATTGCAATCGAGAATGATATATTCAAGAGTTGAGGAAAAATAGTCGGAGATGAACTGCCCTGCGCTTGAAAGTTCTGCCTTTTCGGTGTCTTCGAGGTAAACGCCCCTCTTGCCAAGCGTTACATAGAAGGAATGCGTTCCGCTTTTAGTTCTTATCGAAGCGTTTGGCTGCTCGTTGCCAATGGTGTATTCAAAAAGAATCCTTGCGGTGTCGTTTTGGGTGACTTTACTGATATTATAGGAGATTATGTCAAGATTTGCGTATTCCTCGAAAACGGAGGGGGCGGAGGCTTCGCTGAGCTGTCCCAGCTTTTCGGTGTCGCCATAGACAAATGCGGTGATAAATTCCTTTATCTGCTTACTTCCGCTTGCATTGTAATTCAGTCTGTCCCAATCTTCTATGTTGTCGATGTTTCTTCCGTCTTTTCCGTCATCGATTCCAAAGAAAATATCCGCTATCTTCTTTTCGGGTAAGACAAATGTTGCCATCTTCCATTTTCCGTCCGAATCAAGGAACATATCATAGCTGTAATCGAAAATTATAGGTTCAAGGTCGCTGTAGATCGTAACTTCGGCATATGCATTGAGGATGGCATCCGAGCTTGTAAGCTCGGAGACAGTGAGCCTTATATCAAGATCGCTGAAGTTGAGCTGGCCTACATAACCGTCAAAGCGGTATATGCCGTCATCACCCTCAATATAAAGCGGAGCATTGCCTGATGCCTTCGTTGACATGAGCTCTG
>JAFYLR010000081.1 GCA_017550115.1 Clostridia bacterium
CCTATTCACCGGTGCTTTAACGTCTATTGCCGCAAACGTGGCTTCGCTTATAGCCACTTCGGCTTCGATTTATGAAGGATCTTTGTTTATTGATAATTTGATTTCCTTTATGAACGAAAAGCCCTCGGTTATTCCTTTGGACGCAAGCTCACCGGAAAAAGTTAGGCACGGTGCACCTCACACTATAGAGTTTTGCAATGTTAGCTTCTCATATCCCGGAACTGACCGCCCCGTAATTAAAAATATCAATCTAAAGTTCAACGAAGGAGAAACCGTTGTGCTAGTCGGCCTTAACGGTGCCGGAAAAACAACGCTTATTAAGCTTCTTACTCGGCTTTATGATCCAACCGAGGGAAAAATACTTCTCGACGGCAAGGATCTGCGTTCTTATGATATAGCAGACCTTTATAAAACCTTCGGAATCATATTCCAAGATTTTGGAAAGTATGCTGTGACCGTTTCTGAAAATATCAGTTTCGGAGATGTTTACAGAGAGGCAAACGAAGAAGACATACGAAATGCCGCAAAGCAAGCAAACGCTGATGTTTATATAAACAGCCTCTCTGATTCATACGATACGCCTCTTATGCGTCATTTCGAAAAGAACGGTGTTGAGCTTTCTATAGGTCAATGGCAAAAGCTTGCTATAGCAAGAGCTTTCTACAGCGAAAAAGATATACTTATTCTTGATGAGCCAACGGCTTCTCTCGATGCTATTGCCGAGCAAGAGATATTTAATCAGTTTGATAAGTTGCGTCAGAACAAAACGACAATCTTTGTTTCTCATCGTCTTTCAAGCGCAACTATTGCATCAAAAATTGTAGTTCTTGAATACGGTGCTGTTGTCGAAGAAGGAACACACAAGGAACTTATGGAGAAAAAAGGGGCTTATTATAAGCTGTTCTCTACCCAAGCCAAACGATATATAGAAAGTAACAATGAAATCTAATAAAAAAGGGGAACGATAAATAAGAATTTGGCGAAACTATTTATCATACATATATGTTTAATAAAAATGAAAACATGCAAAGGAGGTAAAGTTGTATGAAAAAAATCGTAGTACTGATTTCCATTTTGTTGCTCATTTTATTGCTTGTAGGATGTAATAGTACTAAACCGAATAGCAATAATATCCCGCCAAATGCTGATACGGATATGTATACAACTACTGATAAAGATATTGAGGAAACAATTCCCCAGGAAACAACCGCAGATGAAGAAAATCTAACTCAATCTTTTAAGGATACTTATCACAAGGCAGAATGGGTGTATTCACTGTTTACGAAGTATGGGAAATTAACTTACACCGAAAACGAAATTTTCTATAACAACGAGCGGTATCAAGAAGTAATGATGGATGAGTTTGATACACTTGATGAGTTACGCTCTCTTTGTCTTTTGTATTTCAATCAAAATGTGACAAAAGTATTGATGGGTACCTGGGCCAAAACAGATTGTCCGCTTTACATCGAGCAAGATGGTAAAATTTATCGGTTTAGCGGATATACTGCACCCTACGCATACAACGCACCGTATCATTACACCTTTGACCTTCAAACCGATAGTAAAGGACAAAATTATGCCAATATATATGCAACAATGGACTCAAACGGGCAGCAGCTTCCCTGCCATACATACTGCGTATATGAAATCGGCGAAAACGGTGAAATCGTATTTATCCGATTTGACCTGATGGCCCAATCCTTTTTCGAACAGTATCGGGTGACGGAAATATCACCTGAACTGGAACCGCTGACAAACGGCGGTGTGTGGACTTGTGTTGCAATATATGGAGAAAACGGAAACACGGGTAGCGGTTGGGGTGGAAAAATCCAGGCCTCCGAAGATGGAATTGTATATTTCGTGTTTGGCAGTACCAGAGGAAAATACGACAATTCCATAGAACAGTATGTTACATTTAAGGTTACAATAGAAAACGGAAGTATCGTTTCCTGTGAAGAAACGGAAAATATCATTGCCGATTTCTTGAACGGGTCTGCATCGGTATATAAAGGTGATGTTTTTGTCCAAGAGAATGTCAAAATCATGACGAAAGCACGATACACCACCGACCGTTCCAATGCATATATGTTCGTATATACAATTCAAATAGAAGGTAATGAAATTAGTATATATGCGTATGCAGATGGCACAGACATGGGCGGTCAATATACGGGCACCTTTGAATATGACCGCGAAAACGGTGAAATGGTCCTGCATTTAACCCTTCATTATTTCAGCGACGATAACGGACCAAACGAAAAAGATATCGGTGAAGTCCGCGGAAAACTCTATGAAAGCAACGGACTGGTTGCGTTTGTTTGCACAGATGCAGGCGAAGCAGCCATTGATGAAGGAATGCCGCTAATATTCGTGAAAGATTAAATGATTCAACAAATAAGAATTTGTATAACGGACAAAGAACCCCGACAGATTTCAAAATCTGTCGGGGTTCTTTGTCTTAGGAGAAGAAGCATAAAGCTTCCCTCATTTTTTATTCTTCGCCTTTTGCTTTATAAGCATCAATGATCTTTTGAGCATTTGCTGCAGGAAGCTCATCATAACGAAGATGATTGAAAGTGAATTTTCCTCTTCCCTGCGTCATAGCTCTGAGCGCTATCGTATAATCCATCATCTCAGATCTCGGAACCTCTGCGTCAATAACTGTATAAGCCTTCTTTTCAGCGGCTTCCATACCCATAACACGACCGCGTCTCTTATTGAGGTCGCCCATAACGTCACCCACAACAGAATCCGGAACTGTTACCTTTAATGCCCCCACAGGCTCAAGAATTACAGGTCTTGCGGTCTTCAGACATTCCTTGAGTGCAATACTTGCCGCCAACTTAAACGACATTTCCGAGCTATCTACGTCATGATAAGAACCGTCAAACAGATCCGCCTTAAGGTTAACTACAGGATAACCTGCGATACCCTTCGCCATAGCTTCCTGAAGTCCCTTTTCGACTGCAGGATGGAAATTCTTCGGTACTGAACCGCCAACGGTTGATTCTGTAAATACAAGTCCCTCTTCTTCTCCGGGCGAGAAACGGATCTTAACGTGTCCGTACTGACCGTGTCCTCCTGTTTGCTTCTTATACTTACCTTCAACCTCAACGCTTCGTGTTATAGTTTCACGGTAAGGAATTATAGGTGTGTCAAGCTTAACAGACGTGCCAAAGCGAGTTTTCAGCTTTGAAACGATAACGTCGAGGTGAATATCACCCATACCGTAGATAAGCATTTGCTTTGTTTCTGCGTTGTTTTCAAACTTAACTGTATAATCTTCCTCAAGTAGTCTTGTGATACCTTGAGAAATCTTATCTTCATCTCCTTTTGCTTGAGGAGAAAGTGCCATGCACATATTGGGCTCGGGGTAGTTAACGGAAGCGTATCTGAGATCTGGCTCATTTGTAAGAGTGTCCCCCGTATTCGTAGCAGACAACTTTGCGAGCATACCTATATCACCGCAAGCAAGCTCTGCAACTTCTGTTTGTTTCTTTCCTCTTACGGTATATATCTTC
Source organism: Clostridia bacterium (assembly GCA_017550115.1). Classification (GTDB taxonomy): domain Bacteria; phylum Bacillota; class Clostridia; order Oscillospirales; family CAG-272; genus SIG710. The sequence goes on from JAFYLR010000081.1 coordinate 3,525, forward strand.
GCGATTTTCTCGGAAGCACCTGAAGTGTTGTTTTTAAGGGACATATCCTTCTTAAGAGAACCGTTCATAACCTTGAAAAAGGACATTTTTCCAACAAACGGATCAACAACCGTTTTGAATACGAACAGCGAAGTTGAGCCTTCAGGATCGATCTCAATATTCTTAAATCCATCAGCGTCTATAGCTTTTTCAAATTTCTTTGCTGTGTGACGCGGGAATGAATGATCAATAGCATCAAGAAGTGCACGAATTCCCCACATTTTTGTTGAAGAACCACAGTAAACAGGAACTATTGAACCATTAATAATACCTGTATGTAATGCCTCTACTGCTTCATCATGAGTTATCTCTTCTCCATTGAAATATTTGTCAAGAAGATCGTCGCTCGTCTGAGCTATAGCCTCGTTGAAAGCGTCCTTATACTGAGATGCAAGGGTTGCAAAATCAACATTCATAGGTACTTCTGTACGTGATCCATCAGACTTGTATTCATAAGCTTTCATATCCATAAGGTCGACCATAACAACGTTGTTACCATAACGAACGGGAATAAATACGGGACAGAGGGCATTACCGAACTTAGCATGCAACCCCTTGAATACTCTTTCAAAGTCAGCCTCGGGATCATCACATTTATTTATAAAGAATGCCTTCGGAATATCTGCTGCATAATCCCATGCAAGCTCTGTTCCTACCTCAACACCACTTTTTCCGTCAAGAACTATAATCGCGCTGTCAGCAACTCTGACGCCCTGCATTTCCTCGCCTACAAAACCGAGGTATCCGGGAGTATCTAAAACATTTATCTTGGCGTCGCCCCAAGTAAGATCAGCTATCGTTGTACTGATAGAAAAGCCTCTTTTTATTTCTTCCGCATCATAATCGGATACAGTGTTTCCATCGGGAGTTTTGCCAAGTCTGTCAATGCACTTAGCTATAAAAAGCATCGCCTCTGTCAACGAGGTCTTTCCCGAGCCACCATGTCCTAAAAGTGCAACGTTTCTTATTCTTTTTGTTTCAATAACTGCCATTTTGGTTCACCTGTTATTCGATTAACGAAAAACTATCCTTTCTGAAATAAGTACAATGGTTTATACCACCATAATATTATTATACAGTATGATTTTTCATTTTTCAAGGGATAAATTTGTATTTTTAGCTTATCAAATGTAGAAATGTTGATTCTATTTTTGTTTATGTTGCACAATAAATTGCCAAAAAGAAAACGCATAGGAGCTTTAAGTTCCTATGCGTTTTTAAGTTATTTCAGTTTATGAAATCTGAGAATTCAGTATATTTTCAGCCTCGTCAAGTGCTTCTTTTACCTTTTCTATATCTTTACCGCCCGCAACTGCACTATCAGGACGACCTCCGCCCTTACCGCCTGTTACGGAAGCTACACCCATAGCGAGCTTTCCTGCGTGTGCACCCGCTGAAACCGCCGCTTTGCCAGCACAGACTACAAAATTGAGCTTTCCGTCCGTCTTGACTGCAAGAACAGCCACGAGAGACTCATTATTTGCCTTAAGATCGTCTGAAAGAGCTCTTGCGGTATCAAGGTTCATTCCGTCAAGTAATGCTGTCGCAAGTTTAAGTGCTCCTATGGTCTTTACGTTCTTGAGAATATCGTCGGTTTTTGATGACGCAAGTTTTGATGAAAGTGCGTCTATCTCTTTCTTTGCATTGTGTATATCATTCTGAAGCTGAGCCGCGCGTTTAGCTATATCTGCAGCATTCTGAACCTTAAGTTCAGCCGCAGTATCGCAGATAAGTCTGTCCTTTGATGCAATAAGCTCAAGCACACCAAAGCCTGTTACAGCTTCTATACGGCGAACACCTGCTGCAACAGAGGATTCAGACGTGATCTTGAAAAGACCTATCTTACCCGTATTATCACAATGCGTTCCTCCGCAAAGCTCGGTCGAGAAGTTACCCATCTTGACCATACGAACTAACTTTCCGTATTTTTCTCCGAAGAGTGCCATAGCACCGTTCTTTTTAGCGGTCTCAATATCAGTTTCCATAGTAACGATGTTGTTAGCCGCCAAGATATTGATGTTTACAAGTGCTTCAACCTTTGCAATCTCCTCTTCTGTGAGAGCTGCAAAATGAGTAAAGTCAAAACGGCATACATGCTCGTTTACATAAGATCCGGCCTGCTCAACATGGCTTCCGAGAACCGTACGAAGTGCCGCCTGAAGAAGATGTGCTGCCGAATGGTTACGGCAAGTTGCGAGTCTCTTTGCATCGTTTATATCGGCCGTTACGGCGTCTCCTACGCTCAAAGTACCGTTTGCGACGGTAACGAGGTGGATATATACACCGTCTGTTTTCTTTGTATCGTAAACAGTCCCAAAGAACTTATCGTTATAGATAGTACCCGTATCGCCTACCTGTCCACCGCCCTCTCCGTAGAAAGGTGTGCGATCAAGAACGATAGTGCAATCGCCCTCGTTTACTGAGTTTACACTGCCTGCATCGGTAAGTATAGCTATTACCTTTGCTTCACTCTTGAAATCGGTATAGCCTGTAAATTCGGTCTTAGGAAGATCTGAAAGAAGCGACTTTGAAGACTCGTCCCAACCGCCGATATTGGCTCTTGCTTCTCTTGCACGAACCTTCTGCTGCTGCATAAGATCAAGGAACTTCTTCTCATCTATTTTGAGGTTACTCTCTGCCGCGATCTCACGCGTAAGATCTATCGGGAATCCAAACGTATCGTAAAGCTTGAACACGTCCTCGCCCGAGATGACGTCTGCATGGTCAGATACAGCTCCTCTTATTATATCGGAAAGTATAGAAAGACCTGCGTCAACCGTTGCGTCAAATCTTTCCTCTTCCATAGAGATAACCTTGAGGATATAATCACGCTTTTCTTCAAGCTCTGGGTAAGCACCGCAGCTTTCGTTGATAGCGACGGTAACTGTATCGGTAAGGAACGTGTGATTTATACCGAGAAGCTTACCATGACGACACGCACGGCGGATAATTCTGCGAAGAACGTATCCTCTCCCCTCATTTGAAGGAATAACGCCGTCGGATATCATAAACATAGCACTTCTCGAGTGGTCGGTAACAACACGGATAGATATATCATCGTCTTTATCGTCACCGTATCTCTTCCCTGCTATCTCACAAGTTTTATCTATTACCTTACGGATAGAATCAACCTCGAACATATTATCAACGCCCTGCATAACGCAAGCGAGACGCTCAAGACCCATTCCTGTATCAATGTTTTTCTGTGCAAGTTCTGTATAGTTGCCGTTTCCGTCATTATTGAACTGAGAAAATACGTTGTTCCAGATCTCCATAAATCTGTCGCAGTCACAACCCGGCTTACAGTCGGGGGAGCCGCATCCGTATTTTTCTCCTCTGTCAAAATATATCTCGGAGCAGGGGCCGCAAGGACCGCTTCCGTGCTCCCAGAAGTTGTCTGCTTTGCCGAGACGGACAATGTGAGCAGGATCAACACCTATCTTGTTTGCCCAGATCTCATAAGCCTCCTCGTCATTCTCATAAATAGACGGCCAAAGAAGATTTTCGGGTATCTCCAGCGTCTTTGTTAGAAATTCCCAAGCCCACGGAATAGCCTCATCCTTGAAATAATCGCCAAACGAGAAGTTTCCGAGCATTTCAAAGAATGTACCGTGACGAGCCGTATGCCCAACTCTTTCAAGATCAGGGGTACGGATGCATTTCTGACAAGTAGTTACACGGTTGCGAGGCGGAACCTCCTCACCGGTAAAGTATTTTTTCATAGGCGCCATACCCGAATTGATAAGAAGCAATGACTTATCATTTATCGGTACAAGCGGGAAAGAAGGCAAGCGAAGATGACCCTTCGATTCAAAAAAAGCAAGATATTTTTCGCGAAGGTCGTTAAGAGATGTCCATTCCATTGTTTTTATACCTTTCTGCCATATTAGGCATAAGTTTTTATATCAAATTATTATATCACCAAAGTAGTATTATGTCAACGAATTTAGCGATTTTTTGAAATCAATCTATGGGGTGAAGAGCGGCACCGATAACGGTTCCAAATTGAGATTTATCGGGAATAATAAAATTAACGCCAAATGCAGGTGCAAGATTTTCAAAAACAGCTCTTACGTGAGGCATCGTAGTAAGATTGCCCGTAAGCACTATGTCCTTTAACTTATGTGCCTTAGCGGCAAAAATAGCAGTTGTAGCAATAGTCTCGGCTACCATATTTATAATTCCCAGCGCAATATCGCCCTTACTTGCAATATCACTAACCTTACCAAAGTTTGACGCAGTTAATTCCTCATTCATGTTTGGATATTTATGCTTTTTGGAAAGATCCTTTACAAGAAGGTCTATGTTTGCCAGATTACCGTCTTCACAAATTTGTTCTATATGCTCAACCGTATCTATGCCGAGCATTTTTTTGGAAAGACCGATAAGCGTACCACCGCCTACGCCTGTTCCACCCATATATTCTATCTCGCATTTTCCCGATACATTCTTTTTCGCATGGATTATAGCAGTACCCGTTCCCATACTAACAACAATAGCTTCATCGAGACCCGAGAGATAAAGACCGCCAATACCAACACTGTTAAATTCGGGAACAGAGCGACAATCAAGCGAATATATTTGCTGTTCTATGTGTGAAGAACCGACACCAGTCATCATAACACGGTCTATATCCGAGAGCGAGAAAGAATTTTCAAGTGTAAATTTTCCGAGAGCACCGTAAATAGATGTTATCGGATCCGTTGCACGAACAAAAAGCGGGTCTATTATCTCACCAACACTTCTACTTTCCCCTGCTCTGAATCCGACTATCTTCGTTGTACTTCCGCCGACATCTATTCCTATAACAACACCCATAATAATACTCCTTACACAAGAAACTTTCATTCGATAATTATAACATATTATAAAATAATTGTCAACTGCTTGAATATTCGCCCAATGTGTATTATAATAAGTATGATCACAACAACGAAAGGTGTTAATAATGGCTTTTGACGCTGGTATGCTTGCCGGAGTTATTTCTGAGATAAAATCAGAAGCTCTCGGAGCTAAAATAGAAAAAATACATCAACCCGAAAAGGATCAGCTGATCCTTTTGACTCGTTCGATAAATGGTAACAAAAAAATTCTGATCGACGCAGGTGCAAACAATCCAAGAATTTGCTTTACAAATACCCAAAAGGAAAACCCTCTTTCACCTCCTATGTTCTGTATGTTACTTCGTAAGCATTTGAGCGGAGCAAAGATAGCAGATATTATCCAACCTGAATTTGAGAGAGTTGCTATATTCGTGCTTGAAACCTACGACGAGCTGGGATTCCCTTGCAGACGTCTGCTTATTGCGGAAATTATGGGTAAATACAGCAATCTTATATTTACCGATGAAAACAAAAAGATAATTTCTCTTCTGAAGACTGTTGATTTCACAACAAGTTCACTTCGTCAGCTTCTTCCCGGAATGACTTATGAAATGCCACCAAAACAGCAAAAAGCAAATCCACTTGAAGCGACTTGGGACTCTTTTTTTGACGAATATGAAAAAACAGCAACCGAAAAACGAGCAGATAAATTTATAATAGACTCATATTTAGGCATATCTGCCGCACTTTCAAGAGAGATCGTATTCAGAGCCACATCACACACCGATACGCCTCTTCTCTACTGCGACGCAGAGAGCCTTTGGCAGAGCTTCAACGAAGTTATGACCGATATAAAAAACGGTCATAGCGAACCGACGATGATATGCGACGAGAATGGAAAACCGATAGAATATTGTTTCACTCCCCTCTCTCAATATAGCTCTCCTATGATATCAAAAAAATTTAACACGCTCGGAGAGTTGATCGACGCCTTTTTCGACGGAAGAGATCGTGAAATGCGTGTAAAGCAGCGTGCTTCTGACATTCTCAATCTTCTGACCAACGCAGAAAGCCGTCTTATTAAAAAAATAGGAGCACAAGAGTCCGAGCTTGCAGATTGTGTTCACGGAGACGAATATAAAAAGTACGGAGATCTCATAACCTCCAATATTTATATGCTCTCAAGAGGTATGAAAAAAGCCACTCTTATCGACTATTCTTCCCAAAATGATGACGGAAGCTTTAATGAGTTCGATATCGAGCTTGACGAACGCTTAACTCCTGCCGCAAACGCACAAAAGATGTATAAAAAATACAACAAAGCAAAGAATGCAAAAGTCGAGCTGACAAAACAGATTTCGATAGCAAAATCCGAGCTTGAATATATATACACGGTTTTTGATGCACTGACAAAGGCTGAGACAGCGTCCGACCTTTCGGAGATACGAGAAGAACTTCACTCCTCAGGCTATGCTTCAAAAATGAAAGGCTACACCGCAAAAAAACACACCTCCCCGACTGTCACTAAATTCAAGACAGATAACGGATTTATTGTACTTTGCGGTAAAAACAATACGCAAAATGAGTATATCACCCACCGTCTTGCTCAAAAAAATGATTACTGGTTTCATGTAAAAGGCAGACCGGGATCGCATGTGCTGCTTGTCTGCGGCGACAAAGAGCCCGAAGTTAAGGACTTCACACAAGCTGCAGAGATCGCCGCCCATTATTCAAAGGCGTGCGGCGAGGAGAACGTCGAGGTTGATTACACACTCGCTCGTAATGTTAAAAAACCTACAGGTGCAAAACCTGGTCTTGTCATATACCATACTAATTGGTCGGCAGTAGTCAGCCCCGATTCCGAAAAGATCGCGGAAATGAAAATCAAATAAACGGCAAACAATTCTTGTCGAATAATGTCACATCCCATCGCTTGTGCATACACTGTGATGGGAGGTGAAAATATATGAATAATAACAACTGCAACTGCAGACCGAGTTGCATAACACTTTCTATTATTGCAGCTGCGATAATAGGTGTGATTGCTGCCTTTTTGCGCCTCACAGGAACAATAACCGTAACGCCTGCATTTTTGTGGGTACTCTTCGGTGTTGCTATAGGATATCTCGCAGTAACGCTGATCGCTACTGCTCTTCTTGGCAGATCGGGATTGCGTGATTGTATATGCTCGATTCTTCCTGTTTTACTTGCTGGAATACTCGGCACGGCACTGACGTCCGTAGTACTGCTCGGCATCACGTTTGCCGCAACCAGCATCGTGGGAGCAATAATAACGGGCATAGCGCTTTTTGCATTCTCGCTTACGGTTATAACAACAGCTTGTCTTGCAAGATGTATCGCTTGCGATGAGGATTAAACTAAAAATGATATAAAAACGTCTGCCGCAAATGCGGCAGACGTTTTTCCTTTATTTATAAACACAAAGACAGAAAAAAGTCACTTGACAAGTAATAAAAACAGTGTTATAATATTCGCATAGGTGTTGAAGGAAAAAGTAACCGCTCCCGTGGCATCCCAGAGAGAGAAACAAATGCTGTGAGTTTCTTATGCCCGCATCGGTGAAGACCGCTCCCGAGCCGTGATGCATAAAGGCATAAAGCAAAGCGTCGCCGTATCGTCTGCGTTAAAGATGTAAAGAGTTAAAAATCAAGGTGGAACCGTGCTTTCGCACCCTTGACGGTATTTTTCATGCCGCCAATGGGTGTTTTTTATTTTAAAAATTAAATTTGACATAATATAAAGGAGAATGGAAATGAAAGTTATTTACAATGACGGTCATGTGGCTGAATGCGCTCCCGAAGAAGAGCTGCATATACTCCGCCACTCTGCCGCGCACATTATGGCGCAGGCTATAAGCCGCCTCTACCCCGATGCGAAATTCGCATACGGCCCCGCTAATGAAAAAGGCTTCTACTATGACGTAGACCTTGGTGAAACAAAGCTCACAGAAGAGGATCTTCAAAATATCGAAAAGGAAATGAAGAAGATCACAAAGGAAAACCTTCCCATCAAGCCCTTTGCTCTTCCCCGTGAGGAAGCAATCAAGCTCATGCAGGACAGAGGTGAGGTTTATAAGGTAGAGCACATCGGCGATCTCGATGAAGATGCTACTATCACATTCTACCAGCAGGGCGATTACATCGATATGTGCGTTGGCCCGCACATCTGCTACACAAAGGCACTCAAGGCGTTCAAGGTAATGGACCAGTCCGGTGCTTATTGGAAGAACGATAAGAATAACAAGATGCTTACACGTATCAAAGGTATCGCATTCCCCTCTCAGACAGAGCTTGACGAGTATCTCAAGCAGCTCGAAGAGGCTGAAAAGCGCGACCACCGCAAGATCGGTAAGGAAATGAAGCTCTTCATGTTCAGTGAAGAGGCTCCCGGGTTCCCCTTCTTCCTTCCCAAGGGTATGCTCATCAAGAATACTCTTATCGATTATTGGAGAGAGATCCACTCAAGAGAAAATTACGTTGAGATCCAGACCCCCCTTATTATGAACCGTCACCTTTGGGAGACTAGCGGCCACTGGGATCACTATAAGGATAATATGTATTCCACGATCATCGACGAAGAAACATACTGCGTTAAGCCTATGAACTGCCCCGGCGGAGTTATGGTATATCGCAGCGATCTCCATTCCTACAGAGATCTTCCTATAAGAGCAGGCGAGCTTGGTCTCGTTCATCGTCACGAGCTTAAGGGCGCGCTTCACGGTCTTTTCCGTGTTCGTTGCTTTACTCAGGACGATGCTCATATCTTTATGACTCGTGAGCAGATAACAGACGAGATCGTAAGCGTAGTTCACCTTATTAACGAGGTTTACGAAAAGTTCGGATTCAAATATAACGTAGAGCTCTCCACAAGACCCGAGGACAGCATGGGTAGCGACGAGGATTGGGATGCAGCAACAAACGGCCTCAAGAACGCTCTTGAAAAGCTTGGTCTCCCCTATACAATAAACGAGGGTGACGGCGCATTCTACGGTCCTAAGATCGACTTCCACCTCGAGGACTCTATCGGCAGAACATGGCAGTGCGGTACCATCCAACTTGACTTCCAGATGCCTATCAATTTCGAGCTTGAATACACTGACGATAAGGGCGAGAAGCA
>JAFYLR010000082.1 GCA_017550115.1 Clostridia bacterium
AAAATTTATGATAAAATATATATGTAAGATAAATCAGAAAGGAGAAAAATGGTGATGATTCCTACAGACATCGTCAAGGCTATGCTCCTCATTGCAAAATACCGACCGCCTTTTTCTCTCCCGTACGAATAAGCTCTCGGTTCAATTTCCCTCCGATAAGCATATTTATACTGTCGATTATTATTGATTTTCCCGCACCCGTCTCACCCGTAAGTGCAGTAAAACCGCCCTCGAGATCAATATCCAAATCCTTTATAACGGCAACGTTTTCAATATGTAACGAAGAAAGCATTTTTGCTCCTTTTTTAACCCATATGAATTATCTTTTTAACGTGTTCGCATATGTTCGATGCAATATTTTTACTGCGAGAAACAATAAGGATAGTATCGTCTCCGGCAACGCTTCCGAGAATATCCTCGTGTCTGATAGAATCTATCGCTGTCGCGACTGCATTTGCCATACCCGGATAGGTTCTGACTACTACGATATTCTCTCCATAATTAACACTCAGTATTGAAGTCGCGAGAGCCGCATTGAATTTAGCACCCGGAGTAGCGTCATTCACGATCGGACGAACATAACGGTATTTTCCCTTATTGGTTTGAGTTTTTGTGAGCTTAAGCTCCTTGATATCTCGTGAGGCCGTAGCTTGCGTAACGTCATATCCTTCATTACGCAATTTTTCTATAAGCTCATCTTGAGTTTCTATTTCATATCTGGTAATCAATTCTAATATTTTTTCTTGCCTTGCAGATTTCATTTCATATCCCTTTCTCAGATGCAAAAATTAACGTCTTACGCCTACACAGTTGTCATTTTAGAATGAAGAGTCTTATAAAAACCTTGTTTTTTCAATCTTACAAGCCTGGTCACAAAGCTTGATTTTTTCACCCTTACAGTATCACCTCGATATAACTCAAAGCTGACTCTTCCGTCAAGAGTGAGAAACAGACTTTTTTCTCTTTCGCACGTGTTTTTCACCGTAAGCAATGATTTATCAGAGAAAACTATCGGTCTTGCCGTAAGTGAATGCGAGCATATCGGTGTAACACAAATACAATCCATTCTCGGATCTATTATCGGTCCACCTGCCGACATCGAATATGCCGTTGAGCCTGTGGGCGTTGAAAGTATAAGCCCATCAGCACGATAAGACGCAACGAGCGAATCATCTTCAAAAAGCTCAAGATCTATCATTCTTGCAATAGAGCCGTTTGAGATCACAGCGTCATTTAAGGCCGATGCTCTGTTCAATAGTTGCTTTCCTTTTCTGAAGACTGAGACGTCAAGCATTCCTCTTTCTTCTATCTGGTAACTGCCATCAAACAGCTTCGAGAGCATATCAATCTCGTCCGCTTCCATTTCCGCCATATATCCGAGCCTACCGAGATTTATGCCGAGAATCGGTGTTCCTGCAGACATACAATATCTTGCCGACGTGAGTATCGAGCCGTCGCCTCCGAGAACTATGATAATATCCATAGCTCTGTAAAGCGATGAGTTGGGAATGAACTTCACAATATCTGCTAACTTCTCATTTTTCTCAACTTTCTCGCGCATAAGCTCGCTTACAAACAGTTCGCATTTATATTCGTTAAGGTATGCCGCAACACGAGCCGCAGCATCGGCTTTTTCTCTTATGTTAAAATTCGTTACGATAGCTATTTTCTTTATGCCCAAAATTTCACACCCTTTCCATCTTACGAACCAACGCTCTTATCTCTTTTTTACCTATAATATACTCGCTTTCTTTTCTCCCAAAAAGTGCGAGATATTCGTGATTTCCGTCGCCGCCATCAATAGGAGAACGCATAAGCGCATAACACCAAAGGCCACACTCGAATGCGGAATCCAACACCCGTACGATAGCCGCTTCCCTGTCCTCGATTCTTTTTACAATACCGTTCTTCCCTACCGCAGATCTTCCCGCCTCAAATTGAGGTTTTATGAGCGATATCAATATACCGTCATCATATAACACGTCAGAGATCCCTTTGTGTATATACGTCTGCGATATAAAAGAAACGTCCATGACTGCAATATCGAAAAACGTCGGGAAATCTTTGCGTGAAAGATATCTTGCATTATAACCCTCTATATTGACGACTCTTTCGTTCGACGCAAGACCTGCGTCAAGCTGTCCATGACCGGAATCGACCGCAAAAACTTTTTTCGCACCACGGGAAAGCAAACAGTCGGTAAAACCTCCCGTTGACGCACCTATATCAATGCAGACCTTGCCACTAACGTCAATTTCAAAAACGTCAAGTGCCCCCTCAAGCTTCAGAGCTCCGCGGCAAACGAATCTGTCTTTTTCAATCTCAACCTCGTGTGCGACAGTCTCGTCTATCTGCTCGGACGGCTTTGAGATCAATTTACCGTCAACCTTTGCCTTGCTGCTTTCGATCAAAGTCTTTGCACTCTGACGGCTTTTTGCATATCCAAACTCAAAAAGATAAACGTCCGCACGCATCATGCCTGTCTCTCCAAAAGATAGTCGGCGAGCGTAAGCAGATTTTCACAGCCATCGTACCTCTCGATCTTCTTCTTTGCGCTCTCAGTCACACTCTTGGCATACGTCTGTGCTTCTTCTATCGACATATGTTTGACAAACGTATTCTTTGAATTCTCGGCATCGCTTCCTATAGGCTTTCCGAGAATTTTTTCGTCTCCCAGAACGTCGAGAATATCGTCTTTTATCTGAAAAGCAAGACCTATTCCGTCTGCATAATCCACCGCGTCTCTCATACGGTCGTCATCAATATCAACCCCTGCGGCAAGTGCCCCGAGTTTTGCCGAAGCCCTTATAAGAGCACCTGTTTTTAAGCCTTGAAGCTTTTTTATGTTGTCAAGCGATAGAGTATGTGTCTCGCCATACATATCCATTATCTGACCACCGACCATTCCTCGCTCGGACGAAGCAAAAGAAAGCTCCTTTACCGCTTCAAGTGCAATCTCGGGCGAAACGCACTCGTTTGAGGCACAAACACCAAAGGCACGCAGCGCCAGGGCGTCTCCTGCAAGTAAAGCAGTCGCCTCACCGTAAACCTTATGGTTTGTCGGCTTTCCTCTGCGCATATCATCGTTATCCATGCAAGGCAGATCGTCATGGATAAGAGAAAAGGTATGGATCATCTCTATCGCCGCCGCAAAAGGAAGAGCCGCCTTATCATCGCCGCCAAAAAGACGGCAAAATGAAAAAACAAGATATGGTCTTATTCGTTTGCCACCTGCAAACAGACTGTATTTCATAGCATCTTCGACTTCTTTTATGTCGTCATCGCTCTCGCCAAATGTGTCCGCAATATATTTTTCTGTTTTTTCGGCATATTTTTTCATTTCTGCCGCAATTATTTCATATCTGTTATTCATCGCCCGGCACAAAATCCTTTTCGGTGAGTTTTCCTTCATCGTCCGATTGAAGAATTTTTATCTTCTTCTCGGCAGAATCTAACATTTTACCGCATTTGCGAACAAGAGATACGCCTTCCTCATAAAGAGCCAAAGCTCCGTCAAGATCTGCACTGCCGTCTTCAAGCGAGGCAACTATCTCCTCAAGACGAGCCATCGACTGCTCGAAATTAAGAGTCTTTTTATCTGCCATCTTTTATATCCCCTTTAAGTTCTGTTTTTGTGACTGTCGAATATACAATTCCGTCAGAAAATTCACTTTTAATGGAATCTCCGACAGATACGTTTTTAACCGTTTTTAATATCTTTCCGTCCTCGGTATAACTGACCCCATATCCCCTTGAAAGTACTGCCAGGGGGCTGAGTGCACCGAGAGAGGCCGCCTTCTCTTTGTAATAAGCCGTTTTTTTATCCTTAATCTTTGACACCGCCGCATCAAGTCTGTCAAGCATTCGAGACGTGATGATCCGCTTTGTGTCAAGGAAATTTTTCGGAGATTTAAGCGTAGGCGAAGATGAAAGCACTGTGAGAATTTTTTTCTTCTCCAACACCTTCCCCTGCATAAGTAATGTCATTCGTTTTTGCAGGCTTTCGAGTTTTTCGCCAACATCTGTCACCTCAGGTACAGCAATCTCTGCCGCCGCCGACGGTGTGGACGCTCTTACGTCTGAAACGAAATCGCAAATAGTAAAATCACTCTCGTGTCCTACCGCTGATATAACGGGAATATCAGATGCAAAAACAGCTCTTGCCAACGCCTCGTCATTAAACGCCCAAAGGTCCTCGATAGAACCACCGCCACGTCCCAAAATTATTACGTCAACGCTTCGTGACGCATTAAAATATTCAACGGCAACCCTCAGTTGTACCGCCGCCCTATCTCCTTGGACAAGCGTAGGATATAATACCATCTCGGCAAGAGGAAATCTTCTACCGATTATATTTGTTATATCTCTTATAGCAGCCCCCGTGGGTGAGGTAATAATACCGACTCTCAAAGGAACTTTCGGGATCGGCTTTTTGTGAATCTCCGCAAAAAGTCCCTCCGATTCGAGCTTTCTTTTTAACTGCTCATAAGCGTAATAGAGGGAGCCTATTCCGTCAGGCTGAATATCCTCGGCATAAACCTGATAAACTCCGTCTCTCTCAAAAACAGAAACCCTGCCCCTTACTATAACCTTCATGCCGTTCTCAGGCAAGAACGCAAGTTTCGAAGCACTTGTTCTGAACATTACGGCTTTTATTGCGGAATTTTCATCCTTGAGCGAAAAATAAAAATGTCCCGTCCTATGATTTACAAAATTTGATATCTCTCCCTTAACGTAAACGTCGGAGAGCAATTCGTTGCTATCAAACAGCATCTTTGTAAACTGATTAATCTGCGAAACCGTTAATATAACTTTTTTATAAGGATCCATATTCACTCCGTCTCATTTTGAGATAGATATTTTCTTCTGCAAAGAAGTGCAGTCCCCGCCGCATTATCCGCAGAAAATTCAGGGGTCGCAAAGAATGTATTTTTTCTCTTTGAGAGCATATTCTTTATTATGGAGTTACTCATAACTCCACCTGCGTAAACAATAGGAATCTCTCCAAAAGTCTCTGTCAGATTTTCGGAAAGCTTAACAAGCGTTTTTCCTACGAAATCAAACACAACGGCACTTGTAAAAGCCTTATCCGATGACTCGGAATATATTTTTGAAGCAAGATTTTCAAGCCCCGAAAGGTTGCACCCAAGTCCTTTTACCGAAATTTTCGCGCAAGGAATTTTGCCTTTGTTCTCAAGGGCAAGAGATTCCATTTCTCTGCCGCATGGGAATTTAAGTCCCATCATAACTCCTGCTCGGTCGATAGCCTGACCGGCATTTAGGTCCTCAGTTCCCCCTATAAGCTCTACAGAAAAACTATCACCATCGTTTTTAGCCAAAATTATCTCTGTAGTCCCCCCCGAGACGTGAAAAGCGGCAAAATCAGAGTCAATCTTGCCTAAAGCTCCCGAAGAATAAAGGGCAGCCATTATATGTCCACTCTGATGAGAAAACTCAAAAACGGGAATTCCACCCGCACCTGCTGAGAACGAATTTGCTGCCGCAACACCCGAAAGAAAGCACGGCATATAAGAGTCTTTTGCATCTCTTGGATAAGCAGATACACCTATCGCCGCCACCTTTCTGTCACCTATCTTCTCGAAAAGCGCTCTCATAAGAGCCGGAAGATTCTTTATGTGGGCAAAAACGGCATCGCTTTGTCTAAGTCCTCTCTCCCCTTGTTTTACGGAAAGAGGCGACTTTAAGTTAGCTATAATATTCCCCTCTCCGTCGCAAAGTGCGGCCGAGGTCGTATAATTACTCGTATCAATACCGACAAAGCAGACGTTTTTCATTTCTTTTCGCCGACTTCGTTTTTGATAGCGTTAAGAATACCGTTAATAAAAGCCTTTGCTCTATCATCGTCGTATTTTTTTGCAAGCTCGACCGCCTCGTTTATAGTAACGCTTGAAGGAATATCGTCTGCAAACTTAAGCTCGTAAGTACCGAGCCTCAGAATAGCTCTCGACACTCTTGACATTCTCTCTGTTTTCCAACCGACAGAGTTCTTTTCTATAAGAGCGTCTATCTGCTCAAGATTTTCGCAAATCCCGAAAAATACGCTCTTTATAAACTTATCATCAGGCACGTCTCTCTCCTCGATCGCACCTGCAAATATTACCTCTTTATCATCGTCTGTGCGGAATTCTGTTTCGTAAACAAGCCCGAGCAAATGCTCACGTGCTTCTCTTCTCGTCATTTTTATAGCCATGAATAAATCAGTCCTTTCAAAACTCTCTATAAAACTATATATTATTTTATTACAATTCTTTATAAATGTCAATCCAAAAATGTATATTTTAAGAAAATATTCATTGTTTTTCGTATATTTTTAGATTAGGGGCGGGAAATCTCATGAAAAAAATTCTAATTTCCATATTTATGCTGACCTTGGCAACCTTTGCATTCTTTACAGGAGAGCTGATAAAAGGCAAACAGGCTGATATCTCTTTACCCACCTCGGGGGAATACATAAAATGGGTAGATTTCTCTGTTCCGAAAGCGGCTCTTGACGAGGCTCTTGCACTTGACGTCGCAACATACGGAACTGAAAATCATATTTCATTTGTAAGCGCTCTTGCCTATATTTCTGCAAAGAATTACGGGGAGCTTGGCTCTTATAAAAAAGGCTCTATAAAGCACCTCTCGGACAAAAACACGCCCCTAAGAGAACGTCTTGAAAGCACAAAGCTATACGACTATTACCTCGAAGCATATGATGCCGCCGTCGGCGGTCTTGTCGGAAAATATACAAAGGTTATCTATCATGATGACGGCAGTGTAAGCGAGAGCGAAGAATATGGGCTTCGGGCGTTCTCACCCATAGCGGCAGGGTATTATTACAGAGATTATGACGATTTCGGAGCCGCCCGTTCATACGGATATAAGCGTTCTCATCTCGGGCATGATATGCTCGGAAGTATCGGCACTCCGATAATCGCTATCGAAAGCGGCATAGTAGAGGTTTGCGGCTGGAATCAATACGGCGGCTGGCGAATAGGAATCCGTAGCTTTGACGGTCTTCGTTATTACTATTATGCACACTTAAGAAAGGACCACCCTTATGCCGATATAAGCGAGGGAATGATAGTAAATGCGGGAGAGGTCATCGGTTATCTCGGCATGACGGGCTACAGTTCAAAAGAAAACACAAACGGCATAGATATTCCGCATCTTCACCTCGGAATCGAGTTGATATTTGACAAATCCCAAAAGGACGGCTACAATCAGATATGGATAGACGTTTATTCTCTTTCGCAATTTCTCTATAAAAACAGAAGTGAAGTAAAATTCGATGCAGAAAAAAAGGAATATACCGCCAAAACCGTGTATATATACGAAGAGACGCCCGACTGATGAGAAAAAATAAAAATATTGCGAATATAAGTTGAAAAATTTCTCGTTTTGTGTTATTATGTCTGTGTATATTTACATAAACGGAGATCAAAACGAATGAAAAACAATATATTGGGACGTATCCTTGGCACTGCCTGCAGTATATTTACGGCTATAGTCTTGATAATCTATTTTGTCATATCTCTAATGGGAATGACAGCGAACACGGGGCTTGTTTCTTCAATGGTGTTTTCACTCTTTACGCTAAGCCTTGTCATTTCCTGCGTAAGCGTGTTTTACGCAGTATCAAAAATGCCCACCATAGCCAAATACTTTATACATCTTGTGGTAACGATTGCGTCAACGGTAATACAATTCGGTTTTATAAATGAAAACCTCAAAGGACAGACGATATTTGTAGCCGAGATAATAATCATAATAATTCACGCAGTTATCTTCATATCCATGTCGGCTATAAGAAAAGCTATGCGTCCAAAAGAAAAATACGAGAGCGTTTATAAAAAACTGAAAAAGGAAGATTAAAATGAAAAGCTACGAAAATTTTGACAACAATTTTTTCATAAAGGTAATATGTGTGATAGCGGCTTTGGTTCTCGTTTTTGTTATCGCAGCAACTGCCGTAGGACTACTAACTCAGGACAAGGTTCCCGCATCTGACAACAAAGATGCCGAAACTTTCGTTTTCAACGATTTTTCAAATGATACAGAACCTATTTTAAGCGATTCAGAGGAGACAACAGAAGCTCCTCTACCGACCGATACCATTGAGCAGTCGGAAAATATCGACACAGAACATACGGATACCGAGGTTGACACGGAAGATTCGGAAAGCTCAACCGAATATGAAGAGCCCCCCTCTCCGCCAAGCACAGTGCTTGAAGAGAGCGAGGATATGGGACAAGAATATATCGATTCTCTTACGTTTCTTTGCGACTCATCAACACGAGGCTTAAGATCCTACGCGATGCTTAAAGACGGCAAATCCACCGAACAAATATGGGCAACTCAAAGCGGAACACTGCGACTTGACAGTATTCTTGATTCAAAGATCATATACCCCAAAAACAATAAAGAAATGACGGTAGCCGAGGCTGTCGCACTTGATAGACCAGAATATCTCGTAATAACTCTTGGTCTTGAAGGCGGGGTTACAACGCTTGACGAGACTTCATTCAAGCAAAATTATACAGCTCTCATAGACACTATTATGACAGAATCGCCCGACACAAAGATAATCCTTCAGTCGATATTCCCCGTTGCAGCTAAATTCACAAATGAAAACAAGCTCAATAATTCTGTCATCGACAAAGCAAATATTTGGGTAAGAGAAATCGCCGAAAGCACATGCGTAAGATATCTTGATACACAGTCAATTCTAAAAGACGAGGCCGGTGCCTTGAACGAAAAATACGACAACGGCGGAACGGGAACTAATCTCGATGCCGAAGGATTCTCGGCAGTTCTTGAATACATTCGCACACACGCTTACAAATAATCACAAAACACCTGCAGTCCGCAAAAACGGCCGCAGGTGTTTTGTATATTTATCACGTTTTGAGGAAAAATATTAAAAAAACGAAAAGGAGAACACATGAAAAAAATACTTTTTTTAATTTTAACACTTTCTCTTATTACAATTCTTATATCGTGCGGAATATCAGAGAATGAATACAAACCCGAAAGCACGGCAGACGAAAGCAAGAAAAATGAAGAAATGAAGCCTTCCGATTTTGCACCCGAGAGCACGAGAGGCGAGGATCTTGGCGGCGGACTTACCGTTGAAGATAAATCTCTCGACAACTTACCGCTTCATGCAATTCTCGACCAAATGCTTGATTCTGTAAGAATTAAATGGGGAAATGATTTTGGAGCATACGAATTTGATAAAAGCAAAATAGCCGAGATCGCAGGAGATTATAATTTTGATGTTTCAGCGGTCGACGAAGCACTCGCATATGCGAACGCAAAGGATCCGGAGGAATTTATCGTACTTCTTCTCAGAATGAAAGACGGAGAGGATAGCAGAGTATTTTCAGATGAATTAAAAAAGACTCTGAAAAATCAACACAACGACGACATAATAGAAACAGACTATATAGTTTCCGCCTATCGAGGAAAGATCGTACTGTTTATTGTGTCCGACGATGATGACGCAAATAAAGAAAATATAGCAACACTTATAGGCAGCTTTTCATCGGTCGATGCTAAAAAATACGATCTTCGCGATTATGAATAAGAAACGGGACTGTTGAGCTTGACTCAACAGTCCCGAAAACAATTATTCAAGATCTTTTTTTGTCGGTTTGATAATAATTTTTCCGCTGACACCGAGGTAGTATCCAAGAAAAGCGGCAAGAATTCCCGGAATCATTATGACAAAAAGGCTTATGGGATATGTACCGAGCTGAGCTCCGCCTACTTTAATTGCAAGAAGCCCCATATATTCACCGCAAATAAGTCGCATGATTATATTTACTACACCCGCAATATTCTGTGCCGATGGGATATATTTCAAGATCAGAAAAGCAAGTGCCAGAACAAAATTCGGCACGTTTGCCAAAAGTCCCATATAAAGCCCCGTCAAATTATTCCTTTCAAATCTGCCGATATCGGTCTTTTCCTTATCCTCAACGCCCTGCCTGAACGTAAGCTCGGCTACCATAAACATAAAGAACAGAACCGAAAAAACGCTCGAAGCTATGGCAAGAGGCATATTTTTATATGCCGTACCCAAAGCCACAGCACTCGCAAATATCGCAATAGCTATCTGGTCAACAAAAATACGGACTATACCGTATGAATAATACTTGAAAAAATCTCTAAACTTCATTTTCATAACAAAATCTCCTCACGTAACTATAATTATAAAGAATCAAAGGTAAAAGAGCAAGTGCCAAAAGAAAAATTTACATTTTATACACTTCTCTTCCCTCTTTTATGGTATATTTAATGTAGTAACATCTGTGAGAGGGGGGCGGATATGCCATATACGATAAAGCTTGAAGAGTTTTCTCCGACCTTGCGTGAATTCGCTTCATACAAGTCGGCAATACAAAACTGCTCACAAAAAACAGTCAGCGAATATATGACCGATCTGCGTACTTTTTTCAGGTACATAATAGCAAAAAGAGAAGACATTCCGCTCGACACGGAAAAGTTTACTAAAATAGACCTATCGGTCGTAGATATAGAATTTTTACGCAGTATAAATACGATGGAAATATACGAATTTCTCAAATACACAGGTGATGAGAGAGGAAACAATGCGGCGGCAAAATCCAGAAAGCTGTCCGCTATAAAGGCACTTTATAAATACTTTGTAAACCGCAGACACGCTTTCAGTGAAAATCCGACCATTGACATAGAGACACCGAAAAAGAAAAAATCATTGCCGAAAGTGCTCTCGCTTGACGACAGTCTAAAGCTCTTGGAGGCAGTAAAGGAAGACGAGCTTTCAAAAAATCGTACCCGTGATTATTGTATAATAACGCTTTTCCTTAACTGTGGAATGAGACTTTCCGAGCTTGCCGGAATAAAGCTCCCCGATATAGACTCGGATCTTCAGTCTTTAAGAGTTACGGGTAAAGGAAGCAAAGAGCGTATCATTTATCTTAACTCCGCCTGTCGAATGGCACTCGGAGACTATATGACCGAGCGTCTTGACGAAAAATATGCAACCTGCGGAAGCAATGCTCTGTTCTTGAGCGGCAGAGGAAGAAATAACGCCATAAGCGTTAAAACTATACAATGGATGGTAGGAAAATATCTTGAAGCGGCAGGCTTGGAAAACAGAGGATATTCTGTTCATAAGCTCCGTCATACCGCTGCTACTCTTATGTATCAATCGGGGAATGTCGACGTAAGAACTCTCAAGGACATTCTCGGTCACGAGCAGCTCAACACCACTCAAATATATACCCACGTAAGCAACAAAAACATGGAAGATGCCATGGCACAGAATCCTCTTGCCTCTATCAAGCCTCCTGAAATTCATAATCTCAAAAAAATCGAAAGCGAGGAAGAGTAAAAAGCTCTTATTTTGTTGATTTTTGAGATTGAATATGGTATCATATATGTATTAAAATAGGTTCGTCCTCATAAAATGTAGTAACTAAAAAAAGAGGACGGACTATGACTGAAGAATACAGAAGCGAGCTTGTTTCAAGAATTTTAAGATTAAATAACACAAATCGGCTGTACATAAAAAGGATACTTTTCCTTATACTTTTTGGCGGTGTCTCGCTTATTTGCGGGTATTTTGTAAGCATTTTTCTTCCCATAACAGATAGCAATATTTCTGTTATATCAGCTTCCCATTTCTGCGGATTTTTTGACGGACTTGGAATTCTTGATAAGATACGTGCCCTCATAAGCTTTATGTCCCCTGATTTTTGGGCAGTGTTCCTTATAATGTCTATGGGATATACGATGTTAGCATCAGGATTATCAAAAATTCTGTTTTTTGGCTATACGGTAAGATTAGGGTTCTGCATATCATATCTCTATAGATTTCTTATCGTATCTCCCAATATAACGGATGGAACAAATGCTTTTGTGTTATTTACCGTTTGCAAATTGATAATACTGATTGCTCTTGTTTTTTCAGTTATAAAAAGCGAAGATTTCTCATATCAATACGCCGATCAATTTCAAAAAAGCTCTCGTCCGTTTTTCGGACAGATATCTATGTGGCATATAAAAACGACTGTAAGCACTTGTGGCTTTACGGCCCTGATAAATATCATTTATCTGATCTTTCAAAGTCTTCTCGGCTGTAGTTTGCTTTGAAAAAAAGAAAGGAATTGTAAAGTGAGTTCGGAACAGAAAAACAACAACGAGAAAAAATTTTTAGGAATGTTCAAGAAAAAAGAACCAAAAGGTATAACAAAAGAAGATGCGGAAAAAGAAAAAAACGCACCGAGAAACGTTGCGTTTTTCTTCAAGCTCTTAAAGCGTAATTTCTCAAAGCTTTTAACGCTCAACTTCTTCATGATATTCATGGTAATACCTATAGTTATAGCCATATACGTGTATATTCAAGGACCAACGACACCCTCGCACCTGTCAACGCTCTCACCTACACTGTTCGGTGCCGAGCTTATCTCAAATTCGCCCGCCGTCTCCCTTATGCAAAATGTTTTCGGCTCAACTATACAACTGCCTGTTTACGGCTCGTTCGTATATTACATAATAGCGGCACTTTTAGTCGTTTTGGCGATTTTCTGGGGTTGGCTCAACGTAGGTTCAACGTATGTTTTGCGTTCAATGGTAAGAGGGGAGCCGATCTTTATGTGGTCTGACTTCTTTTACGCAATAAAAAGAAACCTAAAGCAAGGTTTCTTTATGGGACTTCTTGATTTTATAATAATGGCGGTACTTGCATTCGATTTAGTATTCTTCTCGGGAAACTCCGGGAATTTCAGCCAAGACGTTATGTTTTTCTGTACGATAGGTCTTGCTGTCATTTACTGCTTTATGAGATTTTATATTTACATAATGCTGATAACCTTTGACCTTAGCATATCAAAGCTGCTCAAAAACGCTCTGATATTCACTGCGATAGGTATTAAACGCAACTTTATGGCGGCTCTCGGGATTATTATTTTAGCGGTAATAAATTTAATGCTTGTAATTCTTCTTATGCCTATCGGCATAATCGTTCCCGTTATTCTTCCCTTTGTATATTTCCTGCCGTTATCGTCTTTTATAGCAACGTATGCAGCATATCCAAATATTAAAAAATATATGATAGATCCGCAGACACCTGCACAAGAATAAAAACAAGGGGTCAACCTTCGAGGCGACCCCTTTTTATTTTGCCTTCATAAGCTCGCTCACGGTAACAAAGCTATACCCTTTTTCGAGTAATGCGGGTATTATCAGCTCAAGCGCTTCAGGGGTTGGGCTGTTTACACCGATATAATCGTGCATCAGAATTATATCTCCACCCTTTACTTTACCTGTGACGTGCTCCAAAATCTTCTCTGGAGAACGGTGTTCCCAATCGCGAGTATCTATAGACCATAAAATTATCGAATAGTCAAGCATAAGTGCCGTTTTTTCAAGATCTGTATTAAAAGCTCCCTCGGGAGGTCTGAACAGATGCGGTCGGTATTCGTTTATTTCATAAATAGCATCATCGCAACGCTCAAGCTCCCAAAGAAGCTCCGAATATTCCATTGAACGCAGGCGATGATGAGTGTAGGTGTGATTTCCTATTTCATGACCGGCTTTATATACAGCCTCAGCCGCCTGAGGATAGTTAACAATGTTCTGTCCCACAAAAAAGAATGTGGCTTTTATATCGTACTTTTTCAATATTTCGAGTATTTTTTCGGTATAATAGGGATGCGGGCCGTCATCAAAGGTCAATGCGATCTTCATCTGAGCTTCCGGAATACGCCGATAAGTTATCTGCTCACCTTCGGCTCGGCAATAAGGTGCGAAAAAGGCAAAGATAAGCAGAAACACCATCACTTTTTTCATGCAGTAAGCTCTTCCATCGTGCCAAATCGGTAGCCTTGAGATTTTAATTCTCTTATTATATCACCCATTATTGCGGCATTTGTCGCAGAAGTTGGGTGGAGAAGGATCACAGCACCGTTGTGGATATTGTTCAAAATTTTCTCTTTTGCACTCTCGGTGCTCATCTGTTTATTATTATCCCAATCTGCGTATGCAAAGCTCCAGAATATTGTTTTATATCCGGCTCTTTTTGCATATTGCATAGTAGTTTCATTGAACGTCCCCTCGGGCGGACGATAATATTTCGAAATCTGAGTGCCTGTAAGCTCCTTATAGGCATCATCAAGTCTTTGAAGCTCTGCAGAAAATTCTTCAAAGCTCTGAACCTTTGTCATATTCTTGTGCGAATAGGTGTGATTTGCAACAGTATGCCCCTCATTCACCATTCTCTTTATAAGGTCACCGTTCTTTTCTATTAAATTACCAAGGACGAAGAACGTTCCGCTTACCTGCTCTTCCTTCATTGCATCAAGAATTTTCTCAACATTCCCATTCTCGTATCCGGCATCGAACGTCAAATATACAACTTTATCATCACAGTCATCACCGTGCGTATGGTCAATATAATATCCGTCATAATTTTCAATATACTGCATATCTGCGTCGCACCTGGGCTGTTTATTATCCTTTGCTCTTACGCAATACCAGCCCTGCCCCTTCGCCGCATTTGCCGTTATCGCAAAAATCATCCCTATACCTAAAAAAAGTGCAAGAGCAGGCGTAATTTTATATTTCAACATCTTATCTTCCTTTCATATTTTTTGAGATTTAGATCTCATAATTATTTTGCCATTGATTCGTTTTTTCTTTCGCATAACATTATGGTTTTTATGCTATTTTAATCATTTTTACAAACAAATAAGGATCGCAATTTTTTATTAACTTATTCTGCAAATTTAATTATGAACAATATGTAACCTTTTGATCAAAAGCATTGAATCAGGGGCAAAAATATGCTATTATAGCATACAATGGGGTTAAATTTTTAACACAGTAAAATTATTCATCATATAAAGGAGAAACACCATGACAAACAACAAACATGTGCTTAGTTGGATCGACGAAATGGCGACTATGGTACAGCCCGACAAGATCGTTTGGATCGACGGAAGCGAAGAGCAGGCAGAAGAGTTGCGTAAAGAGGCTTGCAGCACAGGTGAGCTTATCAAGCTCAACGAAGAACTTCTTCCC
Source organism: Clostridia bacterium (assembly GCA_017550115.1). Lineage (GTDB taxonomy): Bacteria > Bacillota > Clostridia > Oscillospirales > CAG-272 > SIG710. Next base: position 15,073 of record JAFYLR010000082.1, read on the forward strand.
AACTGCTATCTCCACAGAACTGCAGTAAACGACGTTGCTCGTGTTGAGGGCAGAACTTTCATCTGCACCTCCAAAAAGGAAGATGCAGGCAATATCAACAACTGGATGGAAAAGAATGAGTGCTATGAAAAGCTCTCAAAGCTCTATAAAGGATCTTATAAGGGCAGAACTATGTACGTAATCCCCTATTCTATGGGCGTTGTAGGCTCTGACTTCGCTAAGATCGGTGTTGAGCTTACAGACTCTATCTACGTAGTTCTCAATATGCTTATTATGACAAGAGTCGGCAAAAACGTTATCGAGGCTCTTGGCGACAGCGCTGACTTTATAAAAGGTCTCCACGCAAAGAAGGACATCGACGAAGAAAACAGATATATCTGCCACTTCCCCGAGGATAACACCATTTGGTCTATCAACTCCGGTTACGGCGGAAACGTTCTTCTCGGAAAGAAGTGCTTCGCTCTCCGTATTGCTTCTTACCTCGGTAGAAAAGAAGGCTGGATGGCTGAGCATATGCTTATTCTCGGCGTTGAATATCCCGACGGAGAGGTTAAGTACATATCTGCTGCATTCCCCTCTGCTTGCGGTAAGACAAACCTTGCTATGCTTATTCCTCCTTCCATCTATGGTAAGAAGGGTTATAAGGTTTGGACAGTCGGCGACGACATCGCTTGGATAAGAGTTGGCGAAGACGGAAGACTTTATGCAGTTAACCCCGAGAACGGCTTCTTTGGTGTTGCTCCCGGTACTAACGATAAATCCAACCCCAACGCTCTTGCTACAACAAAGAGCAACTGTATCTTCACAAACGTTTGCCACGATCTTGACAACAACACAGTTTGGTGGGAAGGTCTTGACAACAATCCTCCCAAGAACGCTCTCAACTGGAGAGGCGAAAAGTGGGATTACACTAAGTACGACAAAGCTGATAAGGTTGGCACATCCGGTGCACATCCTAACTCCCGCTTCACTGCAATGGCAACAAACTGCCCCTGCATTTCGAGCGAATTCAATTCTCTCAAGGGTGTTCCGCTTTCCGCTATCATCTTCGGCGGTCGCCGTGCAAAGACAGCTCCCCTCGTTTACGAGTCAAGAAGCTGGCAGCATGGTACGTTCGTTGGTTCTATCATGGCTTCCGAGACAACTGCAGCGGCAGCAGGCGCTGTTGGCGTAGTTCGTCGCGATCCTATGGCTATGCGTCCCTTCGTTGGTTACAACATGGGCGACTACTTCCGTCATTGGCTCGATATGGGTAAGAAGATCCCCAATGCTCCTAAGATATTCCACGTTAACTGGTTCAGAACAGATGACAACGGAAACTTCATCTGGCCCGGCTTTGGTGACAACATGAGAGTTCTTATGTGGATCCTCGCTCGTTGCGAAGGCAAGGTTGATGCGGTTGAAACTCCTATCGGATTTGTTCCGAAGGCAGAGGACATCAATATCGAAGAGCTTGACGGTGTTACAGTTGACACTATCAAAGAACTTCTTACAATTGATAAGCAGTCTTGGCTCGACGATGTTGCAAACATCAAGGAGTTCTACGCACAGGTTGGCGAAAGAGTTCCCGCAGAGCTTTATGACGAGCTTGCTATCCTTGAGAATAATCTCAGCAAATAATTATATCAAAAACAATAGCGGTCACACAACAATGTGTGACCGCTATTGTTTTTATTAAAAATCAGTGTGTTTGTTCTTACTGAAGCGTTCAATATTTCTCTCCGCCTCACGTTTGGCATCCGAGTCACGCTTATCATAAAGCTTCTTGCCTCGGCAAAGACCTAACTCAACCTTAACGTACGAGCCCGAAAAATAAAGAGACAGAGGAATCAACGTAAATCCCTTTTGTCCAACAAGCCCATGAAGCTTCATTATCTCTCGCCTATGCATAAGTAATTTTCGGTCACGAAGCGGGTCGCGATTGAAAATATTACCCTGTTCATACGGACTTATGTGTATTCCGACCGCAAAAAGCTCACCGCTCTTTACCTCGCAATATGAATCCTTAAGATTCACCTGCCCTGCTCTTAAGCTCTTGACCTCTGTGCCCGAGAGCACTATACCCGTTTCATATCTTTCGTCTACAAAATAGTCATGAAACGCTTTTTTGTTCTGTGCTATTATCTTTCTACCGGAATTTTCATTCTTCGCCATAACTACCAATCTCACCTCTGTCTAAAAAAGTAAGTACAACGTATTTTATACCTCTGTCGCCCTGAAAAATTCAATTTGTTCTCCGCCGGGAGCAATAACAAAGGCACAGTTTATAATAATATCAACAGGCTTGGAATTAACATTTGCCATCATTGGTGCAATATGAGGCTTAGCCCCAGCCTCAACAGCTCTTTTATACGAGGCTTCAACATCGTCAACACTAAAGGCAAGGTGGATAAAGCGAGAATTATATGCCTCATCTGCCGTACCGTCCGAGAAAAGCTCGATATATTCTCCGTTACCTATATCAAGAAGAGCTATCGTCTTCTCGTCGTTTCCCCACTTTGTATAAAGAGTCATGCCAAGGCCCTCTGTGTAAAATTTGAAGGACTCCTCAAAATTGTTGACAGAAATTGCAACGTGATGTATTCTCATTTCCCCAGTATTCATAATAAAATCTCCCTATTAAAATAGAATTTAACCTCTGTATATTATTCTTTCAAGCTCACGTCGCATAGACGCTATCGTAATATCACAATCCTCTATGCTGCATCCCTCTAATAGCATTACCGTGCCGTAAATAAGAGTTTTTATAAGGAACGTCATCTCACCATGACGCTCGGAAGACGCTTTTTCTTCATCTGAAAGCTTTTTTATAAGATCCGTAATTCTTGACCACAGCTTTTTTCTTTCTTCGAGCTGTTCTGATGTGATGCCACTCTGTATTGGAAGCATTATGGACAGATAATTGGGATTTGCTATAAGGAATCGAACATTTGCACAGCACACTTCAAGAAGCTGCCTTCGCACGTCCCCCTCAAAATTTCTTTCTATCTGCTCACTCATCATATCCCAACGGGAGTTTATATATGCGATTATGGCGAGTACGAGCTCATCTTTATTTTTATAATGTCTGTACGGTGCGGCACAGGAAACGTCACAGGAAGCGGCAACACGACGCAGCGAAAAATCATTAAGTCCGTGCAGCTCTATCTCTTTTATCCCCGCAATTATCAGCCGTTCTCGAATACCTTCGTCAAAATAAGACGTTTTCATATTTCCTCCCAAGAAAAATGTGTTAACACTGTTATTTTACCATATTTAAAAAAACATTTCAAGGTTTTTCGGGATTTTTATTGACTTTTTAAAAAAAATGTGTATAATATCAGTATAGATGTTAACAGTGTTAACTTGGCGATAAAAATATGGGAGGCAGTATGAACGAAAAAATGCTCGGGCTGGGAGTCAGCCGTTCCGTTATAAGAGAAATTTTTGAATATGCGAAGCTCAGAAAAGCGGAGATCGGAAATGATAAGGTTTTCGATTTCAGCATAGGTAACCCGAGCGTTCCCGCCCCCGAATCCGTCAAAAACGAGCTTATCTCAATTTTAGAGAATACAGATCCCGTTAGTCTTCACGGCTACACCTCGGCTCAGGGTGATACCTCTGTCAGACAAGCCATCTCGGACTTTATAGAAAAAACGTATAACATAGGTAAAGAGCCTATCTCCTCCCCCGATCTTATATATATCACGTCGGGTGCAGCTGCCGCTCTTACCTGCTCACTCACAGCACTGTTGAACAAGGACGATGAGGTTATAGTTCTCGCACCGTTCTTCCCCGAATACCGAGTGTTTGTTGAACGTACAGGTGCAAAGCTTGTTCCCGTTATGTGCAACAACGAAACTTTTAGACCTGATTTTGACAAAATCAAATCTGCGATAAACGAAAAAACGGTTGCGGTGATAGTAAATTCTCCGAACAATCCGACAGGTGTCGTTTATCCGGAAGAAGATATTAAAAAGCTTTCCGATATCTTAAGCAAAAAATCAAAAGAGATAGGCCACCCAATATATATCATCGCAGACGAGCCTTACAGAGAACTTGTTTACGGAAATACTTCCGTTCCCTATATACCGAATTTCTATGATAATACTATTGTGTGTTATTCACTTAGTAAATCCCTATCTCTCCCCGGCGAGAGAATAGGATACGTTTCCGTATCCCCGAGGGCAAAAGAGGCAAAAAATATTTATCTTTCGGTCTGCGGTGCAGGTCGAGCACTCGGCTTTGTTTGTGCCACAAGTATGTTTCAATTTATGATGGCAAGATGCCTTGGGCAAACCTCGGATATTTCCGTATATGAGAACAATCGAAATATTCTCTGCTCAGCTCTTCGCGACAACGGTTATACGGTAGTTTCTCCCGACGGAGCGTTTTATTTGTTCGTAAAAGCACTTGAGAGCGATGCTAAGGCATTTTGCGAAAAAGCTAAAGAATTTGAATTGCTTCTCGTTCCAAGTGATGATTTTGGTTGCGAAGGATATGTAAGAATAGCGTACTGCACAAGCGAAAAACAGATAAGAGATTCCCTTCCCGCTTTCAAAAAATTGGCGGAATCGTATAAATAAGAGGTGAAAGACATGAACGAGCTTGAAAAGGCAAGAAAAATAATAAATGAAGTGGATTCCGAGATGGCAAAACTCTTCGAGAGAAGAATGAGTGCTGCCGAAATGGTCGCAAATTATAAAAAGGAGCATGGACTCCCAATACTTGACAGCACAAGAGAGGAAGAAATCATAAGACGTGGATCTGCAAGAGTTGAGGACGACGAGCTTCGGGCATATTACGTTAATTTTCTCAAGGACGTGATGCAGGTATCAAAAAATTACCAATCCAAGCTCATTGAGGGAATGAAGGTTGCATATTGCGGCACCGAAGGGGCTTATGCACATATTGCAACAAACAAAATATTCCCAAGCGCCGCAAAGATAGCTTATCCCGATTTCCAAAGTGCTTATGAGTCTGTACAGAGAGGCGAATGCGATGCAGCAGTCCTCCCCGTCGAGAACAGCTATAACGGAGAAGTTGGACAGGTAACTGATCTGCTTTTCTCAGGCGATCTATACATAAACAATATGTTTGAGCTTGCGGTCTCGCACGACCTGCTCGGCACTCCCGACGCTACTCTTGACGACATAAAAGACGTCGTTAGCCACGCACAAGCACTCGGTCAATGCGCAAACTATATAAGAAGCAATAATTTCACAACTCACGAATATACAAACACAGCACTCGCCGCAAAGCACGTTGCCACAAAAGGCGATAAAACCTTGGCGGCTATTGCAAGTGAGGAAGCGGCAGAAATCTTCGGGCTTAAAGTACTTGCCAGAAATATAAACGCAAGCCGCAGTAACACTACAAGGTTCGCTGTGCTTTCAAGATCCGAGAACAAAAACCCTTCAAACAAAATGGATATCTATTCGGTCGTTCTCTTCACCGTAAAAAACGAGGCGGGCTCTCTTGCAAAGGCACTTGACGTTATCGGTGGTCACGGATTTAACATGAGAACTCTGCGAAGCCGTCCCATGAAGGAGCTTCTCTGGCAATATTATTTCTACATAGAAGTAGAGGGCAATATCCATACCGAAAACGGCAAAGATATGCTGCGTGAGCTTGAGAGCTATTGCGACCGTCTAAAACCTGCAGGAACTTATTCAAAACAAGGTTGATTTCTGTATTCATATATAGTAAGAAAGGATAATCGTTCATATGAAGCTTCATGTCGATCTTTCTCAAAACGGATATGACATAATTATAAAAAGAGGCATACTCGGAGAAGCGGAAAACGAGCTTTCTCTTGACCGCAAGGTCCTTATCGTTACAGATTCGGGTGTGCCTGCAATATACTCTCAGACAGTTGCGAAAAAATGTGCTCACCCCGTTATTGTAACGGTGCCCGAGGGCGAGGGAAGCAAATCCTTTGAGTGCCTTGAAATGCTTTGCAAAAAAATGCTTGACGAGGGATTTACGAGAACCGACTGCGTTGTAGCTGTTGGCGGCGGTGTCGTCGGTGACCTTTCCGGATTCGCTGCCGCGGCTTTTATGCGCGGAATAGATTTTTATAATATTCCGACAACACTTCTCTCTCAAGTCGATTCGTCTGTTGGAGGCAAGGTGGCGATAAACCTTGCTGACGTAAAGAACATAGTAGGCTTTTTCTATCAGCCAAAAAAAGTTCTT
>JAFYLR010000001.1 GCA_017550115.1 Clostridia bacterium
AAGAAAGTGGATAGCGCACTCGATATGCTGAGCAGTATTTATAATGAAACCGGGAACTATGATAAAGCAGAAGAAGCAATTTCTAAAATCAGTGCTGACCGTTACAGTGCCCGCATTGTAGGCATGGTCAGTCTTTTGAGACGCAAAAAATGTTATGCCGAGCAGGAGCAGTTTGCCGAGGATTCTTTTTGGAAGCTCTACTGGACTATGATCCGCATTTTTGAAGATATGACACAGACTTTTACGGACAATGGAGAACACGAAAAAGCAATCGCTTTCTATAACGCTTATGAAAAGCTTCTTTCAGTTTTCGACGATGGATGCTCCGATTTTTATGCCACAGATAAGATCCTTGCCTGTGAGAACAAGGCAAGTGTCTATATGAAGATGGGTGATAAAGAAAATTGTCTTGCGGAACTGAAACGCTTCTTTGTACTTGCAGAACAAGTCAAAGCAGTTGCACAGAACAGCGATTTCAATATCGCGGTTCGCAATCCGATGTATTTTTCAAATATATCCGAGAAGATCGAGGAAGAATACATGGCAAACATCCATCCCGAAAAAGTGCTCGGAAAATACGATGCGTTCTTCGGAGAAGACGAGGAATATATTCGTTTTAAGAGATCTGTTACTGAATAATATGAGCCCCGCGAAAGCGGGGTTAACAGTTGCGGAACTTATAGTAATGGTAGATAAACCACAGTAATACTTCACCTCTTATACGAATCTGCTTGGTGGAAAACCGAGGGAAATATGATATAATATAGACACAAAGGTTCTTTGAATATTTTTTGGAGGTAGAATCTATGTCTATCGGATCAAACATTAAAAAACTTCGCCGTGAACGTGATATGACGCAAGAACAACTTGCGGAATTTCTCGGTATAACAGCCAATGCTGTTTCAGGATGGGAATGTGACAGGACCTCCCCCGATATTTCACAGCTTCCTGTTCTTGCAAATCTTTTTGGTGTCAGTGCCGATGTAATACTGGGTATCAATGTCGGATCAAAAGATGCACGAATTGCTAAGATTTATGATGAGGTTAGTGGATTATGGTGTGTTGGAGAAAGAGAAAAGGCAGAAAAGCTATGCCGTGAGGCAATAGCTGAATATCCGGATGCGTATATCCTTATGGAAGAACTTGCTCATAATCTTAGTTATTACGATGATGTTGACAGGCTCGAAGAAAGCATTATGCTTTTTGAGCGAATCCGGACCGGTTCTACTGATGACAATTCGAAAAATTTTGCCATTGGCAATCTGTGTTCTCTTTATATGAGGCAAGGAAAGGCGGATGTAGCGAAAGAACTCGCAATGACGATTCCTCAGCCGGTATTTACCAGAGAACAGTGTGTAAGAATGACCTTGCGTGGTGCGGAATGGGCGGAGAATGTTCTTTTCCAGACAGATATATATTTTAACGATTTTATTTTGGAATTGCGAAACATAATGATTCCTTTTGGATTAGATCATCCGCTTTTCACTCACACCGAGCTCCTTGAACTTTGGCAAAAGGTGATCGGATTTATGAATCAATTTTATGAAAATGGTGATTACGGATTTGATGAACACATTCTGATTGAAGCTCACTATCATATGGCACTGCTTAATCTGAAATTGGGAAATAGTGACACAGCTTTAGATGAACTCGAATCAATGCTAAAACATATTAAAAATTACGATAATTACCTTGAAGGGCTTTGGGGCAATCATGTCAAAATTCCAAAAGAAAAACAGCATACATCTTTGCTCGCCAAGCCCATACGTTCCGATGATCCGAGACTTACCGTTACTGTAAGTGCTAACTGCACGGAAAGTTCAGCAATGGAGTATTTGAGAAAAATGTCAGACGGTGTATTTGATTCCATACGAAATTGTAAGAGATTTTCTACAGTTGAAAACAGCTTGAAAGAGATGGTAAAAGAATAGAAATTACGAATTGAATACCTGAGATATGAGAAGCCCCGCCTTGTGTGGGGCTTCTCATTTATATTGTAGACCAAATCCCAATTTTATGGTATAATTATAAAAAAACAAGTTCAAGTCCGAACCGAAACTGAATTCTTACGACTATATGGGTGAACGTTCAAAAAGCATTCCGGAAAGCGGTGTAAAAATGACAAACGATGAAATCATAAAATATTACGATTATCTGATGGGACTAGCATCACGAAGGTGTACCTCGACCGCAGATGCGGAAGATCTTGTAGGTGACACGATGCTTGCAGCTTTTGCCTATATGAATCGCGCTGGAGAAATCGAGCACCCCAAAACCTGGCTTACCAACACCCTTCTCCATAAGTACAATGACATCCTTCGCAAAAAGTACCGTTCTCCCGTTACGGTGTGTCTCGATGAGGGACTCGATATTGTAGAAGAGGATGATGAAGAATATCTTTCATCAGAGGGAGCGGCAATAGTACGACGTGAACTTAACTATCTCGGATATATTACAAGGGAGGTTATGATCCGACACTATTTTGGCAAGCAAACTATTTCAAATATTTCCGAAGAGCTGGGCATTCCCGAAGGTACGGTAAAAAGCCGTTTATCCGCAGGTCGCAGTCAGATGAAGAAAGGACTTGAAACTATGGAAACAAGAGAAAATTATTTACCCGGACAGCT
>JAFYLR010000009.1 GCA_017550115.1 Clostridia bacterium
CCGATGTGATCACGTTGCTTCCGGAAACAGCTGAATCCGTGAAGTACGCAAAAGTGGTTCCGAGAAGCATTGCAAAGCAGAGAAGAAGTGCTACCACGCTACTAAGAAGTGCTCTCTGTGTGTTTTTTCTATTCGTCATTGTTTTACCTCCTGATGTAGAAATTATGTAAGACGAATTATTTATATAATCAGCTCTTGCTGTATATTTTATTGCTCGGATCCTTGCCCGTTCTTTGCCGCAAGCTGAGACCTTAGCTCTTCGATCTCCTTTTGCATTTCTGCAGATTGCTTGCGCTCCTTTTCAAGCTTATCGTTTTGCTCCTTCTTGTATTTTCTGAAAAGAAGAACACAGTTGAAGGCTTCATAGGCGACGAGCAGAACAAAAGGAACGAAAATACAAAGGACATACCCTCTCGTCGTTTTAAGGAACTGAAAAAATGAGCCTACGCTCGGTATTTTGCCTGTATATTTGCCAAGCACGTACTGATACGTTACCAGAGTCTCATCGTTTGTGTCCGTTGTCGTACCGTAGGTAACAAAAGCGGGGGTTCCCTCAGCATCGGTGGTCTTCTCTCTTATTTTGTGAGTAACAGTATTGCCGAGATTGTTGGGGTCCTGAGATACAAAGGCGATTACGTCTCCTACCTTCAAGGTGGCAGGGTCTGTTTCCTTGACAAAAACTATATCTCCGGCCTTAAAATCAGTTGCGCTCATCGAATCCGATCGAACGATGAAAAATTTATAGCCGAAAACGCTTCTGTCGGATTTATCGAAGGTATTTACCGAAATGATCGTAAATATCATCACTCCAACTGTGACGATAACAAGCGTCCAAACAAGTATGGAGGATATGATCTTCAGTGCTTTTTTCATGATCTTCAGTCTCTCCGTCAATCAAAAATTTTTTCGGGGTTGTTTTTCTCCTGCACCGCATCGGCACAGAGATCAAATTTGAGCTTTCCGGCTTGCGCGTCATTTCCGCTTGCCTCATCGAAGTAGAAACGGATCGTAAGATCTCTCCGTTCGTCAACTTTAAGGACATCGTCGAACGCCGTTACGTTCTCCCTTGTGAGCTCGTTTGCCGTTCCTCTGCAGAGGATCTTGTCTCCGTCGAGTATCGTTATCTCAAGGACGTCACCGAGCTCTCCCTCGACATTGTCAAAATATATTTTGTAATAGACGTCCCAAGTGCTCTTGTTTTGTATGTAAAATGACTTTTCCACCGTCATGCCGGGCTCGAACAGATAGTCGTTCTCAATGACGGGATATCCGCCGTTAAGGTCTATATCTATAATGCCGGTTTTAAAATAGTTTTCCTTTACCGTGACCTTAGCGGAATACAGAGCATATGTAGTCACACAAAAAACGATCAAAAGAATGATAGCAAGAAAAATGCTGTGCGTTAATTTTTTTGCTGTTTTGGTAGCCTTATCCATTTGCTGTTCTCCTTTCGCCATTATCTCTGTTCCGTTTCGATAAGAGAAGTATGATATTAAAAAGCAGAGATATCACAGCGATCCAGAACCAAATACATAAATGAAAATCATCTCCGGTCTGAGGAGGATATATTAGTTCCCCGTCATCGGGACCCGGAGCCGTAGTATTATCGGAGTCCGTTCCGTGATTTGGGGCAGTTGTCTCGGGGTCGGACGTGTCATCGGGATATGTAGTATATTCAGGATCCGACGTTTCGCGGGGCGCGGTCGTTTCATTGGGGTCCGCTGTATCATCCGGGTGTATCGTTACATTGGGATAGGTTGTCTCATCCGGTGACACCGTATCCTCGGAAGACGTTGTCTCATCCGGAACGGAAGGGGTACTTCCGCCGTGCTCCACTACCCACCAACAAAAGTCTGCTACGAGCTCTTTATTCATATACTCGTTGCCGACGCTCGTATCAAGATATACCGTGATATCATACGCCAGCTCTGTAAGCGTATCGGAATAAGAATAAATGCGGTGATCAACACTGCCCGGCATATCGCGCATAAGGTCGTCATAGAGTGTTTTGTTTTCTCCGCGCAGAATGATCTTGCATTTTAAAACCTCAGCGAGCTTTTCATAGCCCTGCTTTATATCGGCGCGGAAACGGACCGTTATCCTGCCCCTGTAAGCTACTCTTACAAGATAAGACCTCATTTCTCTGTCTCCCGGGAACATATTGGGCACCTCGAACCTTGCGCTGTCCTCTGCATGGTCCTTGTAAATGGATATCACGGTCTCTCCTGCTCTATCGGAGCCAATGAAGCTTGAAGCAGTGCCGATATCAAGGCTCTCGAATGCGATCACATTAACGGGAAATGCAAGGGAAAGCACCACGGATATTGACGTAGCGAGAAAGATCTTTTTTATTATCTTAAGAGATTTTTTCACAGGATCCACCTCCTTATCATCTGTTCATTGACCGTATAGTGCTTTAGTCATCACCCGAGATACCTTTAGGATACAGTTCTCTGTAGCAATTCAAACAAAGCTGTCCTGTGCCTTCTATATAACCGATACGCTCATCTATTGACACATCACTTTTATAGCCAGTAGTTTCGCCGCAGCAAACACAGAAATCAAAGACTATTTCTGCATCTTTATTCTTTTTCTCTTTTTTCAACATATCTATCATTTTTATCTGACAAAAGGCAGAGCATTTATCCTCTTCTCTTTTTTTCGTATATTATCTTTCCGATTATCGGTATTTTGCTTATATAGAAAAGCTTTAATTCCCGTTTATAATGATCTCTCTTTTCTCCTACGTTGCGATCTATCTCTCTTTTTATATCTCTCAGGTCGCGAACAAACGGTAACCATATCTGGGATATAAAAACATAAAAGGCAAGTATGAGTATAAGGGAAATTATGAGAAAGATTACTGTATCGTAAGATGAATTCACTGTTTTCTCCATAGGGTTTAAAAAACTAAGCGCAACTGAAATGAACATACCGGATATACCTTTATAGACCACGCTCCGGTAACGTGATCACATATCACTGAAATTTCGTTTATCTTAAATAGGGATGTACTGAGGAATATATAACGTTGAAAACATGGGGAACGTTGTTATCGTCATTGAGAAGGGTGCCGTTATATACGCATATTGCGAAGCTCAGCATGACCGTTACCACGTGCTGAAGGATAGAACATACGTCCGCATTTTCGGTGAAATACGGCATCATATCACAAATAAAATCTCTGAATTTAGCCTGGTGAGCTCTCAAGGACTCTCCTTTGAGGTATGCGGAATAATAATACCTTACGTAGTATCTGCATTTACCTTCGTCTGTCAAAAGGAAGTTCCACAGTCGCGTAAAAAGGAGCTCCCACTGTTTTCTTTTGTCGGATTCCTTGTCAAATTCCTGCAATCCTTCTTTAACTGCCGCAAGAAGTTCACAGTCAAGTATAGAAAAAACATCTGCAAACAAATTGTCTTTTTTACCGTATATACGGTAAATATGAGCCTCATTTACCTTTACGTCGCCCACCTCGCGGCATTCGCCTGCGATAGCTCTGGTCGTTGCTTTTTCAAAACCTCCCTCTGCGACGAGTCGCAGAGTATTTTCTATAAACAGTTCTCGGTATATCTCTTCGTTTTTCATAATCTTCATTCCCTCACTTGTGCATTTTTCACTACACTTTTTTGTTTTTACAGCACCATAAACATACGCAAACGTCATTTTGACGGATTTCACACTTAAAATTTGTGAAAGATTACCAATATTGTGTGTAGCATTTGCTACAAAATTGTCTTTTTTTACGGATACCCAGTTTATAACGTGGATATCCGTCTGCTTTAATCTACACAATTCGCATTATGTGAAGTTTTCCTTGGTCTGTGGTCTCACAAAGACACATCATGAAAATTTTTTGTAAAAAAATAAGCGCAACAAAGTACACTCTCCCTAATTTTCCCAAAAAACACAAAGGAGGGCTTTGTTTTTGCGCTTATTTTATTTAGAAGTCGAAAAAATCAGCTATGTAAACAATTTTTTTCAAAAAAACTATTGACATCCTTGAACTCTTAATGTATAATGTCACTCGCGTTGCTTTTTACAGACCGCTTTATTTCCACATAATGCGAATTATGTGGATTTTTCTTTTTCTAAGTGCTTTCTCCCGCTAAAACAAGTCCAAGCCGCTCTATCTTTCTGCGGTGCTCTGTTCCGGTAGTCATTATATAAATGCGGGTGGTTTCGATACTGCTGTGACCGAGTATGTCTGCCAGCTTTGATATATCCTTTTCAATACCGTAAAAGGTACGCGCAAAGAGCTTGCGAAGATTGTGAGGAAAAACCTTTGACGGACTCACCCCTGCTCTTTTGCAAAGCCCCTTCATCTGTGCCCAGATATAGCTTCGGTCAAGAGGCTTGCCGCTTCTCGTGACGAAAATCGCGCCATTCGAGATGCCTCTCTTCCCTGCATAATTTAACAGCAATTTTCTCAGATCGCCCGGAACGAGTATCGTCCGGGTCTTGCTTTTGCATTTGACGGTGACCTCACCGCACCAGACCGCCTCAACGGTAAAATATTTGAGCTCCGACACACGAATACCTGTTCCGCAGATCGTGCGAATGACCAGATCCAGCTTTTCGTTGCTTTTCGCCGCCGCAAGCAATCTGACGTATTCCGCTTTGCTCAGCTCCTTTTCTTCCGCGAGATAAGTCTGCTTCTGAACTCGGACGTTTTTCAGCTTGCAGTCCTGCCGTCCCATAAAATCAAGCAGACTGTTCAGGCTTGCTATCATTGAATTTATAGAACGCGGCTTGTATCCCGCTTCCTCAAGAGACTTTTTCCAGGCAACCGTCAATTCTTTATTTAATATTCTTTCTTTTGCATATACAATAAAAGCACGAACGTCTCGGAGATATTTATCCACCGTTACCGTGCTTTTTTCTTCTTTTAAAAGATGTGCCTCAAATGCTCTTACGTACGTGTTGTCTAATCTGATTTCTGACATAATGGTTTCCTCCTGTGCTTTAATTAAAGCGCATATATATTTTATCTTAAAAAACGCACTATATACAAGAAGTTCAGAGGGTTTGTTTTTCATTTGCACATAAAAAACAAGCAGGATTAAAATAGTATCCCGCCGTTTTTCTTTTTGCAATTTTCTGTATCAAATTCATCAATGACCCTTCGGGTTGAGAAAACGAAAGGTGTAGTCTATTTAGTGTGGTCCGGTGCAAAAAATAAAACACTCGATTTTCAACAAATCGAGTGTTTTCAATGGTTGCGGGGATGGGATTTGAACCTCATGACCTCCGGGTTATGAGCCCGACGAGCTACCAAGCTGCTCTACCCCGCGATATTCTTTTTTCCCGTGCTTCTTGGTGCCGGAAGCCGGGGTCGAACCGGTACGATACTCACGTATCACGGGATTTTAAGTCCCGGGCGTCTGCCAATTCCGCCATTCCGGCGAAACCAATATTCAGCACGGTCCTGAGACCCGTTTATCTCAGTTCGCATACAGATTATATCACGAAAAAACGATTTTGTCAAGACCTTTGAGTGATTATTTTGTTTTCACAGATATATCATATGCAAATTTTTACTTTTTTATGCGTGTTGTTGCTAAAAAATATCAGCTTTTTTCTTTGCAAATTTCGCCCAAAGGACAGTCCGAACATTTTGGCGAGCGTGCCATGCAATATTCTCTGCCGAACATAACTGTTCTATGGCAAAAATCGCTTTGCTCGATAGGCTCAACAAGTTCGCTCATTATTATCTCAACTTTATGCGGGTCTTTAAGCGTGGTCGGGTAAAATCCGAGTCTTCCGCAAATTCTTATACAGTGCGTATCGGCAACGATTGCAGGCATTTTGTATATATCTCCGAGCAGAAGATTTGCAATTTTTCGTCCGACTCCGGGGAAGGTGAGAAGCTCCTCCATTGTTGAGGGCAGAACACCGTTATATTCGTAGCAAAGCTTTGCACAGGCTGCTTTTATACTCTCTGCTTTCGTGCGGAAAAGACCGCATGGGCGGACTATTTCCTCTATATCCGAGAGGGGTGCTTCTGCCAAAGCTTCGGCAGAAGGATATTTTTGAAAAAGTGTACGGCAAACTATATTTACTCTCGCATCGGTACACTGAGCCGAAAGCCTTCCCATAACGAGCAGCTTCCATGCTTCGCCCCCGTATTCAAGCGCACATTCGGAGCTTGGATAAATATTTTTCAACAACTCAACGGCTCTCGCCGCCCTTTCTTTTTTCTGTTTTTTAGTTTCCCTTGCCACTGTTTTTACCTCGCAAAAGCTGAAAATTTGTGATATAAATCCGTTTTTTGTCAGAAAAGCGAAAAAATTCTGTCCTTTTTTATGTTTTTTTACAAAATTCTATTTGATATTCTTAAAAATTGTATTATAATATATAGTGTGGGGTTTTGTACCCTTTGAAATATTATATAATATTTCGGACAAAAATTCAAGAGTATGTTTTTACACAAATACAGTAAAGGCAGGTACATATTATGAAACAGAAGTACACTATCACTATTGCAGACACGGAAATGAATGTTATGACAGAGGAGTCTCCCGAGTTCGTTGACGAGATCGTCGGCATACTTGACCGAAAGATAAGGGAGATAAATACGGCAAGTCGCCGTTGCTCGAAAAACGAGGCGGCGTTGCTTTGTGCGCTCGATTACTGCTCAGACAAGATCAAAATGCAGAAGAAGATTCGCAGCATCGACGCTGAGACTGCGATGAGAAATGCACAGATAAACCGTTTGACAGCTGAGAATGAAAGGCTTCGTGCTCTGCTTGAAAGAAACGGTATCAGAGTTGATAAAAACTGATATGAAATCCGATAAATTCGGGAAAGCGTTGCCGGAGCTGTTAGCCCCGGCAGGATCCGCTCGTGCACTTGATGCGGCAATAGACGCAGGTGCGGACGCTGTTTATTTTGGTGCGTCGGCCTTTAACGCGCGTATAGGTGCAAAAAACTTTGTGTGGGACGAGCTCTCGGACGCATTTGAGAGATGCCATGCATATGGGGTTCGTGCTTATGTGACGCTCAATACACTTGTGCTTGACCGTGAGATGGGCGAATATCTCGGTACTGCAGAGAAGCTATGGCGGCTCGGAGCTGACGCATTTATCGTTGCCGATCTTGGCGGTGCGGCAGTTTTACGTCGTTATCTTCCCGAAGCTGAGTTGCACGCAAGTACTCAGATGTCGGGACATAACACTTATGCGGCAAAGGTTTTGCATGACCTTGGCTTTTCGAGAATGGTTCTTGCAAGGGAGACTTCTCTTGAGAATATAAAAACGTTTACGAAAAACTCGCCCATTGAAGCCGAAATATTTATTCACGGTGCACTCTGTGTTTCACACTCAGGTCAATGCCTTTTCAGCTCTATTGTCGGAGGGCGAAGCGGAAACAGGGGAGAATGTGCTCAACCCTGCCGTCTGCCTTATGCGAGAGGAAATTCATACCCTCTGAGCTTAAAAGATCTCTGCCTTGCGGCACATATTCCGTCGATAATAGACAGCGGTGCGGCTTCCCTTAAAATTGAGGGGCGAATGAAATCTGCGGAATACGTTCACGCAGTAACGAGTGTTTACCGTCGATTGCTTGACGAGCGAAGAGGAGCTGACGCAAAGGAGATCGAGTATCTTTCCTCGGTTTTCTCGAGAGGCGGTTTTACCGACGGTTACTTTACGGGAAAGATCGGCAGAGGTATGCTCGGAGTGCGTTCGGACGAGGATAAGGAAAAGACGAGAGCGCTTGAGACTTTTGATAAAATAAAAAGAAAGCGTCCTGTGAATATTCGGGCTGTATTTTGCCCCGATGAGCCTTCAAAGCTGACGATGTCATCAGACGGAAAAGAGGTCACAGTTTCGGGGGACGTGCCAATGGCGGCAATAAACGCTCCGATGACGTACGAGAGTGTTCGGACAAGCCTTGCAAAGCTCGGAGATACACCTTTTTTCCTTGATAGCGCCGATATTGACATAAGAGGAAAGCTGATGCTTCCCGCATCAAAGCTCAATGCACTCAGACGTGCGGCAGTGGCGGCACTAATAGGAAAAGCGAAGCGTGACGTTCCCGAAATCCAATATAAATCGATAGATAAGCTTTCTGCGGACAAGGGGTGTCTCAGTGCACGTTTCGTTTCGGCAGATACCGTAACCGATAAGGCACGCAGCTTCTTTGATAGGATATATTTGCCGCTTAAGGCTTTTGACGGAAGTGTTAACGGAGTTATAATACCCCCGGTAGTTTTTGACGGCGAAATAGATGAGGTTAGCAAAAAGCTCAAAAAAGCAAAAGAGATGGGTGCAAAATATGCACTCGTGGGGAATCTTGGTCATATAGAGTTTGCAAAGGAAGCGGGACTTGTGCCTGTGGGCGATTTTCGTTTGAATATATTTAACCGTGAGAGTGCGGCACAGGCGGAGGCGCTTGGGTTTGAAGAATATATTCTTTCCCCTGAGCTTACTCTTGCACAGATAAGGGATATAGGCGGTAAAAGCGCGGTTATAGTCTGTGGAAGACTGCCACTTATGTTGCTCGAAAAATGTGCGATAAAAGAGATTTCATCGTGCGAGGCCTGCTCAAAAGGAAGTGTATCTCTGACTGACAGAATGGGCAAGAGCTTTCCCGTCATTCGCGAATGGGAGCATAGAAACGTGATATATAATTCTTTGCCGACGTATATGGGCGATAAAAAGCAGATACTTTCGAAATTTGGAGTTTCGGGTAAGCATTTTATTTTCTCGGACGAGGGCAGAGAAGAAGTTGACGAGATTATATACGCCTATGAGGCGGGCAGATCGCCAAAAGGCATAGTAAGAAGAATAAAGGAATAAAAAAATGGAGACGGATATGAATAAAATAAACGTAAAAATCAAGCTTTCGCGCGGAATGACGCTCCCTAAATATGCAACCGAGGGTTCGGCTGCATTTGATCTTTGTGCGGCACTTGATGAGGGAGAGACGGTCGTTTTGCATCCGGGTGAGCGACGTCTTATTCCGACGGGGATCTCGATTGCTCCCGAGACTTGCGGAGTTGTCGCTATAGTTGCGGCAAGAAGCGGTCTTGGCGTAAAGAAAGGGATCTGCCTTTCAAACGGAATAGGTGTTATTGACAGTGATTACCGTGGAGAGATAGGCGTTGGACTTTATAATATAAGTGACGAGAATTTTACGATTGAGCGTGGCGACCGCATAGCCCAGCTTATGTTCGTGCCTGTGTATTTAGCTAACCTTATCGAGTGCACAGAGCTTGATGAGACTGAGCGAGGCGAGGGCGGATTTGGCTCAAGCGGAGTAAAATAATCGGTAGGATCACGATTTTTTAATTATTAAGATATGCGAAAGGTAGCTCTTGTTTTAGAGTTGTAAGGAAGAAAAATGAAATTCATTCTGGCATCAAAATCACCCAGACGCAAAGAAATTTTGGAAAATCTCGGTCTTGATTTTGAGATAGTTACAAGTGAAGCAGACGAAAGTTACGAAAAAGGAACTGAGCCGTCAGAGGTGGTAATGCTTCTTTCTGCAAAAAAAGCGGCGGCGGTGAAGAACAAGCTTTTGGACGAGGGCAGAGATCTTTCGGATACGGTTATTATAGCCGCTGACACGATAGTTTACGGCGGCGGAGAGATTCTCGGAAAGCCGATTGACAGATATGATTCCGAAAGAATGTTGACAATGCTGTCTGATTCCACTCATTCTGTTTTGAGTGGAGTAACTGTGATTTATGGGGGTAGCAGTGCTTCGGCTTTTGAAGAGACTTTCGTACATTTCGCACCGATGAGTGAAAAAGAGATAAAATGGTATGCGGGAAGCGGAGAGCCTGATGATAAGGCGGGAGCGTATGCTATACAGGGATATGCTTCAATGTGGATAGACAAAATAGAAGGTTGTTATTTCAATGTTGTGGGGCTTCCTGTCTCGTGTTTGAGGAAATTGCTTTTGCGAGTGTTTGGGATAAAGCTTTCCGATAATTTAAGGTAAAATACCGAAAGGAATTACGATATATGAACAAGCAGATTGGAATAGATCTCGGTACTGCGAACACTATTTTTTATATGAAAGGCAAGGGAATAATACTCCGCGAGCCGTCGGTTGTTGCGAAGAACAAGCTTACGGGCAAGGTGGTTTCTGTAGGCTCGGACGCAAAAAAGATGTTGGGAAAAACTCCCGGAACCATCGCGGCGTTCCGTCCTTTGAAGGGCGGAGTTATTGCGGACTTTGAGGTGACGGCGGAGATGCTTCATCAGTTTTTCCGCAAGATAAATACGGGCGGATTTTTCAATCGTCCGAACGTTATAATTTGTATTCCTTACGGGGTTACCGAGGTTGAAAAAAAGGCTTTTGAGGACGCTGCGTTTGATGCGATGTCCCGCTCGGTAGATCTCGTTGAGGAGCCTATGGCGGCGGCGATAGGAGCAGGGCTCAGAATAGGCAGTCCGAGAGGCAGCATGATAGTTGACATCGGAGGCGGTACTACTGAGGTTGCGGTAATAAGTCTTGACGGAATCGTTGTTTCCCGTTCGCTTCGAGTTGCGGGAGATGAGCTTGACGATGCTATAGTACAGTATATCAGACGCAAATTCAACGTGACCGTCGGAACGCTGACGGGAGAGGAATTGAAGAAGCGTATAGGTTCTGTACACTGGTCGGCTGATAGTGCTGAGATGGAAGTTCGCGGCAGAAATATGAAGACGGGTCTGCCGACAACCTTACATATAACCTCTGCAGATATAAGAGAAGCGACAGAGGAGCAGATCGATCGAATAATAGATTGCATAAAGACTACACTTGAAATAACACCGCCCGAGCTTTCGGCGGATATTTATGATACGGGAGTTACGCTTGCAGGCGGCGGAGCGTTGCTTCGAGGTTTGCCGGAGCTTATAACCGAGAGGACCGGACTTCGCACGACTGTTGCAAACAGACCTCTTGACTGTGTTGCGCTGGGGTTGGGAAAGGGTATAGAGGACCCGAGAATAATAAGGAACGTGGTTCTGTCGCGTTCGAGATAAAAACGGGAGAATAATCGAAAATGTCGCGATTTTTCAAATCAAGATTTTTTATTGTTGCATTGCTTTGTGCGATTGTACTTACCATAGTTCCGAGCGTACTGTCTTTTATGGGACTGGGAGGGCAGGTCAGAAATGCTCTGGGTACGGTAGCTACGCCATTCAGATACGTCTTTTCGACTGTATCTGATGCTGCGGTGGGCTTCGTTAAATATTTCAAGGAGTTTGACGATATAAAGGCGGAAAATAGAATACTTAAAGACAAGGTAGCAGATCTTGAGGCTCGTATTGACGCTGCAAAGGCGATAGAGGAAGAGAATGAGTGGCTTTATAGTTATCTTGGCCTGCGTCGTGAGCATATTGACTACGAATTTGAGGCGGCGCGCGTTATTGGGCGTGAATCAGGCAATTATATGACGGTTTTGACCTTGAACAGAGGAACTATGCACGGTATTGAGACGAATATGCCCGTGGTTACGGAAAAGGGAATCGTCGGATACGTAAGCGAGGTGGGTGCGTCTTGGTGCAAGGTAGTGACGATACTTGAGACAGCCTCGTCGGTCGGTGCTTACGTTGACCGTTCAGGAGAGCTTGGCTTGGTTGAGGGTGTTTACGAGCTGAGAGACAAGGGAATCTGCCAAATGTCATATTTGCCGTCCGATGCTGATATAAAGGTCGGAGATCTCGTTTATTCGAGCGGAATAGGCAGCTTTTATCCGAGAGGACTTCTTATCGGTAAGGTTATCGAGCTTACTCCCGATGAATTCAGCAGAAATCTTATAGCTTCTATTGAACCTGCGGCAGATCTTTCGGATATAAGGAACGCAATGATCATAAAGAGCTTTACCGCTTATACCGAGGAGGTCGTGGGAGATGAATAATCAGCTCTCGCCGATCCCATGGCAAACGCTCCTAAAAAAGAGCGTTATATGGGGACTTTGGCTCTTTGTGTTGGCTTTGTTACAGACGTCGTTTTTCTCGTTTTTCGATCCTTTTGGTGCTGTTCCCGATCTTGTTTTGCCTGCAGTCATTGCCATAGCGGTCTTTGACAGGGAGAGAATGGGCACGATTGCGGGAATTGTCGGGGGATTTATTATAGACGCTCTCGGCGGCGTCGGACTTTCGCTCTCGCCATTAGTATATATGATATGCGGAGTGGCGGCGGCACTTTTGGTACATTCGATTTTTCGTCGGGACTTTTTGTCCTGGCTTATATTAACGGCACTTGGACTTGTCATATCGGGTGCATTCTCTGTTATAAGTGCGTATGCGTCCGTATCTCTTGAGAACGTTGCAGTGGGCCATATTTTTTCAAGACTGTTGATACCTACGTTTTTTTCATCAATTATTATAGCTATCCCTTTTTATTTTCTGACGAAGCTCATCTGGTCAAGGCTTTTTGATAATAGGGAAATGGAGGGTTAAGAAAGGAAAAAGATCGCTATGCAAAGAAAAGGCAAGAATAGAAAAGGCATAAGCTTCTCTGTCAGGCTCATTTTTATAGCCGTCATTTTCACTTTTGCATCATTTTTTTATATCACGAAGCTTGCAAATATCCAGCTTGTAAACAGAAGTAAATATACCTCGTCCGTTCAAAGAACTTATTCCCGTATCGTTACGATACAGGCACAGAGAGGCGAGATATTTGATCGAAACGGTAAAGCTCTCGTTACAAACGTATATACTTATAATCTAAATTTTGACTATGGTTCGCTCTCGAAAAACGTTACAGAGTCGAATTCGACAATTCTCGGCGTAATAAACTCGCTTGAGGTGACGGGAAATTCGGATAAGAGGGTTGAGAGCAAATTCCCCCTTCTTGGCAGTTATCCTAATTTTATATACGATGAAAAATTGCTGGAGAATCAAAGCGAGAGGACAAAGTTTGAAAGAGTTTTAGGTGACCTTGGCTTTGATAAGAATAAGGACGGAGAAAAGATAGAGCTTACGGCAGAGCAATTTGCGATTAAGCTTGTAGAGAAGTATTCGCTTGATGCAATTGACGAAGAAGATAATCCTCTTTATACAAACGAGCAGATAACCGAGATTATGAGAGTCAGATATGATATGGTGTATAACCAATTCAGCTCGGTTCAGCCGTATCTTTTTGCAAAGGAAGTAGATCTTTCTCTTATAACCCTTATGAAAGAAAGTTCTCTTAGAGGGTATATATTTACCGAAGACGTTTCAAGAAAATATGAATATCCCGGATATGCTTCTCATATTCTCGGAACTGTTGGAACGATCTATAAAGAGGATCTTGAATATTACAGTCAAAAGGGATATAAAATGAACGCCATTGTTGGCAGAGACGGTTGCGAGGAAGCCTTTGAGGAGTTTTTGCACGGTGTTGACGGTACAATGGTTATCGAAGAGGACGCTTACGGAAACATTATATCCCAGAGAATATCCAAAGAGCCTATCAGCGGTAACGACGTTTGGCTTACGATAGATATAGATATGCAGATAGCGGCTGAGGACGGATTGAAGGACAATATTGAATATATAGTTGATAAAGCCAAGAAAACAGAAGGGAAGTTTGATGGCGAGGACGCTTTTGCAGGTGCAATAACGGCGGTAGGAGTCTCGAACGGAGAGATATACGCCATCGCTTCATACCCCACGTTTGACCTCTCTGATTATGATTATAATTCTTTGCGAGAAGACGAGACGGCACCGCTTTATAACCGTGCCTTGCTCGGACTTTACCAGCCCGGCTCGACCTTCAAGGTCGGAGTTGCGGCGGCGGCACTTGAGGAGGGGATAATTACCCCGAAAAGCACTATCGCAACAAAGGGAAGATATACTTTTTACGATGCGAACGGACCTCGTTGTTGGCTGTATCTCTCAAAAGGGCAGGTTCACGGAACGATAAACGTAATAGAAGCAATACAGGAGTCCTGCAACTATTTCTTCTATGACGTTGGTAGGCAGTTGACTATTTCAAATATCAATAAGTATGCGAGTCTTTTCGGACTCGGACAGACAACGGGTATCGAATTGCCCGAAAGTGCCGGAATACTTGCCGGTCCTGATTACAGAGACCGTGCCGGACTTGGCGAATGGTATCCGGGAGATACGCTTCAGGCGGCAATCGGTCAGTCGGACAATCTTTTCACGCCGCTTCAGATAAGCAGTTATATAGCTACTCTTGTCGGCGGAGGAACACGGTATTCGACGCATCTGCTTCACTCTGTGAGAAAGTTTTACACAAACGAGATCGTTTATGAATACGAGCCAAAGGTGCTTGGTAATGTTGAGCTGAAGGATTCGACGTATAAAACACTTATGACGGCGATGAAGAGCGTTACCGAATACGGCTCGGCTTCCCGTGTCTTTAGTACGTATCCTATACCTATGGGAGGAAAGACGGGTACGGCTCAGGTCAGCACGACCAAGAGTGACAACGCAATATTTACTGCATTTGCGCCCTTTGATAACCCCGAAATCGTTGCGACCTGCATAATAGAGCAGGGGAATTCGGGAACTGATGCCGGATTTACCGTCAAAGACGTTTTTGATTCATATTTTGGTCTGGACGATAAATAATAAAATAAATAAAAACGGCTGTGCACGAATTGTGCAACAGCCGTTTTTATTTTATAAAAGCTTATTCCATTTATCAAATTCAAAGCAAAGAGATTTTTTTGAGTGTGAATCGCTGGACAAGACAAATTTTCCGCCGTTTGCTTTTATATAGTCTATCAAAAGGGGAGCAGGGTAAGGTTCGCTTCTGTATCCTCTGAATATTGCTCCCGTGTTTATCTCAAACGGTATACCGAGAGGGATAAGCGTGTCAATCGCCCTTTTTGCCGCCGCTATATATCTTGCGTCATTTGTGTCGAACAGATTATCAGCTTCATTGAACTTTGTTATAAGGTCAAAATGCCCGATAATGTCTATTTTTTTCTTTGCTAAAAGCTCTGTTTGTGCAAAATATTGTTCGGCGGCGGCGATAAAATCACCTCCGAAATGCTCCTCTACCGTCCGACAAAAATCGTCCTTGCTTTCATCTATCGGAAAATATTTTTCGCCCACCTTCAGATAGTGAACAGAGCCGATTACGTAGTCAAAATCTTCGATTTTATTGTCAGAGAAGACGTCCTGCTCTATGCCGCAAAGTATCTCTATTTTGCCTTTGTATTTTTCTTTTAGGGCGTTGATCTCGCGTATATAAAGCTCGGTGTTCGCCTGCGACATACAGTAGCTCTCGTCAAAATAACTGTAGCTGTGACCTGAAAAGCCGATAGTATCCATGCCTTTTTCGATTGCCTCGACGACCATTTCCTCGGGAGTGTTTTTTCCGTCGCAATAGGTGGTATGAATATGAAGATCACGCAAGATCATTTCGTCATTTTCTCCTGCTTTACTTTGTGGTCGATAACGTGACGTGAGGCAAGCTCCTTGTGAATGTCATCAAGCGATATTCCCGCCTCGGTCATCAGGACCATTACGTGATAAGCGAGGTCAGCTATTTCGTATATAGTTTCTTTTTTGTCTTCAGCTTTTGCGGCGATTATGACCTCGGTACATTCCTCACCTACTTTTTTGAGGATCTTATCAAGTCCCTTTTCAAAAAGGTAGGTAGTATATGACCCCTCTTTTTTATCTGTCTTTCTGCCTTCAATCAGCTTCATAAGTCCCTCAAGCGAAAATTCGTGTCTGTCTTCACTTTCCCAGACGGGCTGCTCAAAGCAAGAGAAACTTCCTGTGTGACAGGCGGGGCCATCCGGCTCAACTACCACAGTCAAAGCATCGAGATCGCAGTCTGCAGTTATCGAAACGATATGCTGATAGTTTCCGCTGGTCTCGCCTTTGAGCCAAAGCTCTTTTCTCGAACGGCTCCAAAAGCAAGTCAAGCCCTTTTCCATCGAGATTTTAAGGCTTTCGCGATTCATATATGCAAGTGTCAATACTTTTTTTGATACAGCATCGACAACTATGGCGGGAATAAGTCCGTTTTCGTCAAATTTAAGCTTTTCTATATCTATCATTTTTTCTACCTCATATACGCACGGGAATACCGTGCTTTTTCAGTTCATTTTTGAGCTCCGCTATCTTTACTTCTCCAAAGTGGAATATTGATGCGGCAAGTCCTGCATCAACTTTCGGGAGAGTTTTAAACAGGTGCGTGAAATGGTCTATCGAGCCGGCACCGCCCGAAGCGATTACGGGTACGCTTACTGCATTACAGACCGCCTCAAGCATTTCTATATCAAATCCGCCCTTAACTCCGTCGGTATCTATCGAATTTACGACGATCTCGCCCGCGCCGTTACCTACACAGCGGCGTATCCATTCGATTGCCTCCATGCCCGTGTTTTCTCTGCCGCCCTTGGCAAACACACGGAACACACCGTCAACACGCTTGATATCGGCAGAAAGCACTACGCATTGGTCGCCGTATCTTTTTGCCGCTTCTTCTACAAGCGAAGGATTTCTTATCGCTCCCGAATTTACGCTGACCTTGTCAGCTCCGCATTTTAAGACTCTGTCAAAATCGTCGAGAGTGTTGATGCCGCCGCCGACTGTCAGAGGAATAAACACAGACTTTGCAAGCTCGCAGAGAATATCCGTAAACAGCTTTCTTCCCTCGGCAGATGCTGTTATATCGTAAAATACAAGCTCGTCTGCACCGCAGTCGCTGTAAAATTTGGCAAGTTCAACGGGAGAGGCTACGTCTCCAAGTCCCTCGAAATTTACGCCCTTTACCACTCGTCCGTTCTTTACGTCAAGACACGGAATGATTCTTTTAGTTATCATTTTGCCACCTCGATAGCTTCCGCTAAGTCTATTGCACCCGTATAGTACGCTTTTCCGATTATTGCACCATAAATTCCGAGAGAAGTGAGTTTGCGAACGTCCTCTATTGAGGAAACGCCGCCCGACGCTACAAAATTCATATCGAATTTTGCGGAAAGCTCACGGTAAAGCTCGTGGTTTGCCCCCTGCATTGCACCGTCCTTTGAGATGTCGGTGCAGATAATGGTCTTCACGCCTATCTGTTGCATTTCGGAGCAGAAATCGTCTCCTGTTTTCTCGGACACCTCGGTCCAGCCTTTTATTGCAACCTTGCCGTCCCGTAGGTCTATTCCGACCGCTATCTTTTCTCCGTATTTATCAAGTGCACGTAAGAGAAAATCACGGTTGTTAAGTGCCGCCGTTCCGAGAATGACACGATCTATTCCCGAGGAAAGATACTTCTCGACCGTATCCATATCGCGAATACCGCCGCCCACCTCGGTAAAAAGTCCTGAGGTCGCAACTATCTTTCGGACGATTTCAAGATTTGGAGTGGTGCCGTCCCTTGCCCCCTCAAGATCGACAAGATGCAAACATTTTGCACCCTTTGCCGCAAAGTCACGGGCAAGAGAAGGGGGATCTTCACTGTAAACAGTCATCTGTGCGTAGTCCCCTCGAAGAAGCCGCACAGCTTTCTTTTCATATAAATCTATAGCAGGAAAAATAAGCATTTTTTACCTCATGTAAAATATCCGAAAATAAAAGTTC
The DNA here is from genome assembly GCA_017550115.1 of Clostridia bacterium. Taxonomy (GTDB): domain Bacteria; phylum Bacillota; class Clostridia; order Oscillospirales; family CAG-272; genus SIG710. The sequence goes on from JAFYLR010000009.1 coordinate 17,487, forward strand.
AAAAATCTTTTTACTCACATCTCGCAAAACGCACGGAGGATATTAAGTCCGACGTTGCCGCTTTTTTCAGGGTGGAATTGACACCCCATAACGTTGCCGCATGCAACGGCGGCGGTAAGCGGTGCACCGTATTCGGATGTTGCAATAACGGAGTCATCGCAATTTGCTCCGTAAAAGGAATGAACGAAATACACGTGATCGCCCTCATTTATATATTTGAACAGAGGAGAGGCTTTTTTTGTGAATTTAAGGGCGTTCCAGCCGATGTGCGGTATCTTGAGGTCAGCAGGGATAACGTCAGAGATAGGACGTATCTCGCCCGCAATAAGACCAAGACCTGCGTGCTCGCCATATTCAAAGCTTTTCTCCAGCAAAAGCTGCATACCAAGGCATATACCCATAAGTGGCTTACCCTTTGTCGCTTCCTCTTTTATGACAGAGTCAAGTCCGCTTGCTCTAAGCTTCTCTGCTGCATCTCCAAACGCCCCAACTCCCGGCAGAATTATCTTGTCGGCAGCTTTCAAATCCGCCTCGGACGAGGTCACACGTGCCTCGGCTCCTATTGCGGCAAAGGAACTTGCAAGAGAGAACAGATTGCCAACACCGTAATCAACAATAGCGATCATCAGAGTACACCTTTCGTTGAGGGGATCTCATCTGCGTATGCCGCATCGATTTTGACAGCCGCCGCAAGTGAACGGGCGGTTGCCTTGAAGGCTCCCTCTATTATGTGGTGCGAGTTTTTGCCCGCATTTTGTACAAGATGTAAGGTTATAAGTGCGTTGCGTACGAACGCAAGCCAGAATTCTTCGCAAAGCTCCGTGTCAAAATCTCCTACCTTTTGGGCGGGGATATCGAGTCCATAGCAAAGACAACTGCGGCCCGAGATATCAAGAGCGGACGTGATAAGAGCTTCGTCCATCGGCAGAGTTATAGTGCCATAGCGAGTTATCCCTTTCTTGTCTCCAAGAGCTTCATAGAAAGCCTGACCGAGACATATGCCTATATCCTCGACTGTGTGGTGGTAATCAACCTCGGTGTCGCCATAGCAGGATACGGTCAGGTCAAATCGTCCGTGACGGGCGAAGAGAGTCAGCATATGGTCAAGAAAACCGCAGCCGGTATTTATATCGCTCTTTCCTGTGCCGTCAAGACAAAGTTCAAGCGAGATTTGTGTTTCTGCCGTGTTGCGTTCAATTTTTGCACTTCTCATTATGTTATACTCCTTTTTATTTCAAGAGAGAATTTTTTTGATAGCATCAAGCAATGTGTCCGTTTGTTCGCGAGTTCCGACGGTGATTCGGTTATAGTTGCTGATCTTCGCACCGTCAAAATGACGGACGAGAATTCCCATCTCACGCAACTTTTCGTAAAGTGTCTTTCCGCTGATGTTGGGGTGCGCCGCAAAGACAAAATTAGTCTTTGACGGTGTTACCGAAAAGCCGAGTTTCGTCAATTCTCGGAGCAAATAATCTCTGTTTTCGGATATGATGCGGCAATTTGTCCTCGTATATTCTTCGTCTTCAAGAACCCCAAGTCCCGCCGCCATAGTCATACTGTTGACGTTATACGGATTTGTAGAATACTTTATCGTTTTCAGATCTGCGATGAGCCCCTTGCTTGCAATTCCGAATCCGAGTCTGCCACCCGCCATCGACCTTGACTTTGAGAAGGTCTGCGTTACGAGCAGATTGTCGTATTTATGGATAAGCGGAACACAGCTTTCAGCACCGAAATCGACGTAAGCTTCATCGACCACGACTATATTATCGGGATTTGCCTTGATTATTTCCTCAATTTCATTTCTTGAGAGTGCGATGCCCGTCGGTGCGTTGGGGTTTGCGATAAAAATGGTTGCCCCTATACCGAAATAGTCGGAAATATTTATCCCAAAATCATCACGCAGGGGTATCTTCTTATAAGGAACGTTATTTATATCGGCAAACACCGAGTAGAACCCGTACGTTATATCGGCAAAAGCGGCGGGAGTGTTTTTGTCACAGTATGCCATAAAGGCAAAGTTCAAAATCTCGTCCGAGCCATTGGTTGCTATGACTTCATCGGACTGTACTCCGCAGATCCCGGCAAAAGAAGCGTGCAGAGCTGTGCATTCGGGATCGCTGTAAAGTTCAAGCTTTGTCGCAGCGTCGGAAGCATATTTTTGTGCCTTCTCTGACGGAGGGAAGGGGGATTCGTTCGTGTTCAGCTTTAAGTATTTACGCTCACGAGGTTGCTCACCGGGAGTGTAGGGGACAAGAGAGCTGTATTTTTCGCTGAAAAATCTGCTCATGCCTTCGCCTCCTCAAAGCGTACCGTTGCACTCTTTGCGTGTGCCGTCAAGCCCTCTTTTGTTGCAAAGTAAGCAACGTCGTCCGCAACCCTTGCCAAAGCCTCACGGGTATAATACGTATACTGCGTTTTTTTGACGAAATCGTCAACCGAAAGCGGACTTGAGAATTTTGCCGTTCCACTTGTAGGCAGAGTGTGATTTGGCCCTGCCAGATAGTCGCCGAGTGCCTCAGGACAATTTCTTCCCATAAATATAGAGCCGGCATGGCGTATTTTGTCAAGATAATCAAAGGGATTTTCAACGCAAAGCTCAAGATGCTCGGGGGCGATCTCGTTTGCGATCTCTATTGCCGCATCGAGCGTTTCTGAAACTATTATTTTTGAACCGTTCTCGATCGACGCACGTGCGATTTCGGCTCTCTCGAGCTGAGGAATCTGAACCTCAAGCTCCTCGGCAACAGCCGCCGCAAGTTCTGCAGAATCTGTTACAAGAACTGCACTTGCAAGACGGTCGTGCTCCGCCTGCGAGAGCATATCTGCCGCTACGTGACGGGGATTAGATGCACCGTCCGCAACTATCAATATCTCGCTCGGACCTGCTATCATGTCTATTGATACAGTGCCGTAAACTTGCTTTTTGGCTTCTGCAACGTATGCGTTTCCGGGGCCTACTATCTTATCAACCTTCGGTATGCTTTCGGTTCCATAAGCCAGAGCCGCGACGGCCTGAGCTCCGCCAACCTTGAAAATGCGGTCTATACCTGCGATCTTTGCGGCAGCTAAAATAACGGGGTTTACCTTTCCGTCCTTTGAGGGAGGGGTGACCATAACGACTTCCTTAACCCCTGCGACTTTAGCGGGGATAGAGTCCATAAGAACAGTTGAGGGGTATGCAGCCGTGCCGCCGGGAACGTAAAGCCCTGCACGGTCAACGGGAATTACCTTCTGTCCTGTTACGATACCATCTTCATCATTTATAATAAAGCTGTTTCTTACCTGCTTTTCATGGAATTTACGAATGTTCGCCGCTGCTTTTTCGAGAACCTCTATAAAGCGAGGTTCTACCAAGCTTACAGCCTCGTTTATCTCTTCTTCTGTGACGGCAAGAGAACTAAGTTCAGCTCCGTCAAAGCGTTTTGTATAGTCAAGGAGTGCAGAGTCTCCATTTTTGCGTACGTTTTTTATTATTTCGGCAACAGTGCCCTCGACGTTTGCCGAGCTTACGGCTCTTGCAAAGATCTCGCTGTTTGACACCTCGCCGTATTTAAGAATCTTTATCATTGTATCTACCTTTTATATTATCCTTTCGCCCGAATGATTTCGGCAATGTTATTCTTCAGATTTTCTATCTCATAGGAAGCAAATTTGAAGCTTGCCTTGTTTGCGATAAGACGAGCACTTATCGGAACGACCGTTTCGACGACGCAGAGGTCGTTTTCTTTGAGCGTCGTACCCGTTTCGACTATATCCACGATCACGTCCGAAAGCCCAAGTATGGGAGCTATCTCTATTGAGCCGTTTAGATGTATGATGTCGATATCTCGGCCGAGGGAGCTATAATAATTTCTTGCTATATTTGTAAATTTTGTCGCTACTTTGAGTGTTTTTCTCGTATCATCGCGGAAATCCTTCTTTGCGGCAACCGCCATTCTGCAAACACCAACCCCAAGGTCGAGCAATTCATAAACGTCAGGCTCATATTCGAGAAGAATATCCTTACCTGCAACGCCGATGTCTGCCGCACCTCTCTCAACGTATATTGCAACGTCCGATGGCTTTACCCAAAAGTATCTGACACCCTTTTCTTCATTTTCAAATATCAGCTTTCTGCTGTTTTCTTTAATCGACGGACATTCAAATCCCGCCTGCTCAAACATAGCGTAAACCTTTTCGCCGAGTCTGCCCTTAGGGAGTGCAATGTTAAGCATTTTCTTCAAGGATCTCTACCCCCTTCTCGCCGATCTTCATCAATGTTTTATATCTTATCTTTTCAGGAATACCTTTTTGTGCTTTTACGCTTTTGCCTGACAGAGCAATACTGTCCACAGCTTTTTTCAGCTCTGATATATCGGTTTTATCGTCATAAAGCAAAACGGCATCAAAATCGTATTCATCTGCCTCGTCCTCAAGTTCTTCAAGAAGGTCTAGATAAAGAGCAAAACCAACAGCGTTGCTTTTTCTGCCCATTTTGCGTAAAAGATTATCGTATCTTCCGCCCGAGAGAACTTTTTGAGAAATTCCCTGAATGAATCCGCTGAAAGCGAGACCGTTATAATAGCTCATATCTCCGGCGACCGAGAAATCCAATCTGATTTTATCCTGCGGAATATTTTTACCGAGAAGCTCGATAAGACGTTTGAGCTCTTTTGCGGCAGCTTTGCCTTCGCTCAGTTGAGGCTCGATTTTGTCAAGAACCTTTTTGGGATCTCCATAGCAGGTGATCAGGCTCTTTAAAAGTTCCGTCTTCTTCGCAGGGACGCCCTCACTCTCGCAAACAGCCATAGCCGAGTGTAGATTTTTGTCTGCTATAGCAGACAGTACTTGAGCCTTTGCTGTGCCTGAGAGATTTAGACGATCAAGAGCATCGGCAACAATACCGTGGTGAGAAATATCAAGCACAAAATCTTCGGATATTATAGAGAGACTTTTTGCGGCGAGCATAAGTACTTCGCAAAGACAGTAATCGTCGATATCTCCTATACATTCAAGACCTGCCTGCATTATTTCCTTGAAGTCCCCCGTACCCTTTTCTGCACGGTAAACGTTTTCGTTATAATACACTTTGTTCAGAGCCATATCGGAATCTTTAGTGCTTTTTACAATGGATAGGGTGACGTCAGGCTTCAGAGCCATAAGCTTTCCGCCGGCGCCGGTAAAGGTTATTATGTTGTCGGAAACGAGAAAGCTTTTGTTTTCGGCATAAAGATCGTATTCTTCAAATTTGCTCATTTTGTATTGGGAATAACCGTATGAACGGTAAAGCGAACGCAGAGCAAATATAGCTTTCTCTCCGTTTTTTAGGACCTTTTCATTAATTTTCATCATTATTTATTATCCTCTGTTAAATCTCTCTGCAGAACGGTCACATAACCTTTTCCGTAGTTTAGACACTTGTTAACTCTGCAGATGGTTGCGGCACTTACGCCTGTTTCTCTTGTTATCTCCTGATAACTCTTGCCACTCTTTAGCATCGAGGCAACTTCAAGTCGCAGAGAAAGATCGCGCAACTCTTTTATTGTACATATATCCTCAAAAAAATCATAACATTCGTCTATATTTTTAAGACTTAGGATAGCTTTGAAGAGCTTATCTGTTTCATTTGAATGTAGTTTATCCATGCTTGATCTCCTATTCATTGTTTTTTACCATTTTATCACGCTAAAGCAGTAAAGTCAATAGTTTCTTTGAAATTTTATTGCTGTTACAAAATTGATATTCATTTATAAAGCTATACTAGCACCTTTGCACAAATTTTTGACCCTCGAGAAACTTATAAAAAACAAACGCATTATTATAAAAAACAAAAAACAGTAAAAAGATAGTGGAAAAATGGAAAAAAGTATGATATAATACTTTAACAACCTATATTGGTTAATTTTCGAAAGGAAATCACAACTTATGAAAAAGACAAACAAATTATTATGGCTTCTTATTTCCGTGTTAATGCTTGCGTCTTTGTTTACGCTTTGCGCATTTGCGGAAGAAGATGGGCTTCCAATGACTGGCTATTGCTATACCTCGGATCCGGGAAAGCAGAGCTGGATAAAGTGGACTCTCGACGACGAGAACGGAGAGATCGTTGTTCGCTTTGAGATCGATAAAAATGCGACCGACAAAGAACAGACGACAATCGTTACTGCGTTCAGTGAAGAGGGAGGAACTGTTAATTATCTCAAAACTCCTTGGTACTATAACGCTAAAGTTAATAAGATGGTCTTCGGCGAAGGTATCACAGGTGCAGGCCAAGATGTTGCAAGAAGATACTTTGCTTTGACTACGGTTGAGGTTTCAAAGGATTTTACAACTGTTGGATATACGGCTTTTTCGGGCTGTACCAAATTGAACACTGTTCACGTTACGGGAACAGAATTTGTTAAAGGCCAGTGCGATATGACTCATATGGAGTCTCTTGGTACAGGTGCTTTTGACACAGTTAACTTTGAATCCCTTATTGTTGGTAATAAGTTGAAGGCTTTGCCGTATACCGGATTTCAGGCAATTGAGATCATAGAGCTTGTTATTCCCGAGAATATAGGTGCTCTCGGAACCGGCTGTTTTGGAAACAATCAGTTTTTGGAGAAGGTAACTATCGAAAACGGCTCCTTGACAATTGATGATACAATGTTCAGGACCTGTCCCGTGCTATTTACTGTAGTAGGTTATAAAAACTCTACAGCACAGAAGTTTGCAAAAGACAACGGCCTGGAATTTGTAGATATTCAAACCGGAGAGGTTGTTATTGAAGGAACGAAAGAGATAATTTACAATGCTAATCATATGATGGCAAAGTGGAAAATTGAAAATGCCGATAAATCAGCGCGAATTTATAATGAATACAATGGGACAATTACTGTAGACTCTATATGGGGGTGGTTTGAGGAAGAAAAAACTCTGGTATTTTGGTCTAACAGATCGGGTTGGTGTGAAACAGGAGCCCCCCACGCTAAAACAGATGTTGATTATTACTATACAGATTACAAAGACGTAGCAGAGAAAGTAGTCATTGGTGGCGGCTACTCCGCTATTACCGGAAACGGATTCTTGTCAGGATTTACTGCACTTAAAGAAGTTGCGATGGCCGGAGGAATAAAAAAATTCGGAAATAATGCGTTCAGAGATTGTACCTCGCTTACAACCATTTACGTTATGGGAAGAGAACGCATTGAGGGTATGGCGGACCTTTCAGATGTGACAAGCGTGTATGAATACGAGTCTATGATCCTCAAAAACACTGCGATTGAAACGGTTAAAGTTAACTCTGAGGCAAAAGGATTCAATGATATAGCGTTCATAGGTTGTAAGAACATTCTTGCAAAGCCCACAGATGTTCTGATTGAATATGCAAAAGAAAACGGATTTAACTTGATAAATATAGATAATCCCGATGAAGTATATGAATATTACCGTTATGTCAATCCTAATACAATGGCAACGGGTGCCGGTTCTCTCGGCTCGTTTGATGAAGAAACAGGTACGCTCACCATTTTTGGTTCCGGTGCTCTTTATGACACCGTAAACTATTATGGTGGTGGTGCTAAGAATTCACCTTGGTTTAGCATCAAGAACAAGATAAAGAAGATTGTTATCGGTCCTAAGATTACTTATATAGGTACATATGCATTCTGTCAGTGCGTAAATCTTGAGGTTGTTGAGCTTCCCAATTCTAACATAGAGATTGCTGCGAATGCTTTTGAAAAGTGTTACAACCTTAAGTCTATCTACATTTCGGGCGAAACTCCGATAGAAGGTACTTTCGACTTGAGATCCACAACGTTTATTGACGCTTGGACGTTTGCTTACGATTATCTTGTTGTTAACGTAGTGCTCAATGACGAAACTATCATGGTTGCAGATTCTGCATTTGAAGATTGTATGAACCTCAGAAACTACTATGGTTCTGCAGGCTCTTATGTAGAAACTCTCGCTGAAGATGCAGACCTTGAGTTCGTTGATTTCACTTCTGCTAAGCCTGAGGCTGCTACGGCAACGCCTCCCGAGCTGAACGAGGACGAAAAACAG
>JAFYLR010000010.1 GCA_017550115.1 Clostridia bacterium
GAAATAAAACAGAAAAGGAATTCGCAGCATGAACAAAAGCCTGTATTCCAAAATCATTCTTATTTTGGTCGTTTTCATAATAACAGTCATGAGCGTGGTAGCCGTTGTTCTGCTTAATAATATTTACAGCTACTATTCAAGCGATTTCACCTCTCAAATGGAAAGCTCATTCGACCAGAACAGCCAACTTTATATACAGCTTGAGTCCGCTCTTTCAAGCGAAAACTATGCCGCAATACAAAAAGAAGTTCTGCTAACTTACAGTAGTATCCTTGGCATCGACAGTTATAGAAATTTCTATATTCTCGGCACGAACGGAGAGTATCTTGAAAGTTCAAATTCAGGCAGTAATATCTCTCCCGAAAAAACGCCGAATCTTATAAGTGCTATCGGCAAAAAAACATCGGGCAATCAAAGTCAAGCGGTATCGTACACAGACTATGCGTTGTATATCGAAGGAGCTGAAAATTCCTGCATCATTTATATCAAGGATACGCAGGAGGATATGCGTCAGCTCAGCTGGATACTCTTTACTATTATCCTGCAATCAATACTTATAGGTCTTGTTATCGCAATTATTATGGCTTTCTTCCTTTCAAAAGCCATAACAGCACCGATACAAAGTCTTACAAAGGGTGCAAAGCTTGTCGCCGCAGGCGATTTTTCTCATAAGATAGAAGTTCATTCAAAAGATGAGATAGGTGTGCTTACAAACACGTTTAATCACATGAAAAAAATGCTCAAAACCACGATCGACGAGGTTTCGGGCGAGCGACAGAAGCTGGAGACGGTATTTTCCCATCTTCAAGCCGGAGTCATCACCTTTACTGACGAAGGAAAAGTGCTTAATATAAACCCGTTCGCAAAAGATCTTCTCGGTGAAAAATTCAACGAAAGATTCAATATTGCAACGTTGCTTGATCTGTTTGATATTCAAAGTGCAACGGAAGACGGCTCCGGGGAGATGCCCGACGAGCAAAATGTCATATATGATGAAGTCGTATTCGCTTCAAAGGTGCTGGAAGTCAACTTCGGAGGGATAAGATATAACGATGGTGGAGAGATGCGTGACGGTATCATTACCGTTATACATGACGTGACCTCTCGTTATGAGCTTGAAAAATCAAGAAGAGAGTTTGTGGCGAACGTTTCTCATGAGTTGAGAACGCCTCTTACCTCAATCAAAGGTGCTTGTGAAACCGTGCTTGAGCACCCCGAGCTTCCCGACGAGATAAAAAACAAGTTGCTTGAGATGACCGTCAGCGAAAGTAACAGAATGACAGGTATAGTCAAGGACCTTCTGACGCTTTCACGTCTTGACAATAAGAGGACCAAGTGGCAGATAGTAGAATATGACATAAACGATTCTCTGCAGCATCTATGCGACGTTATGAACGTAGACGCCACAGCTCATAATCACAAGCTCATTCTTCAGGCAGATGAAACGCTTCCCAAAATAACTGCAGACAAGGACAGAATCGACCAGGTTATAGTCAATATTATTTCAAACGCGATCAAATATACCCCCGAGGGCGGTACGATAGTTGTCGGAAGCTCTATGGCGGACAAAAACAATATTTTGATCAGAATAATAGATAATGGTCTCGGAATTCCCGAAAAAGATATTCCACGAATTTTCGAAAGATTTTACCGTGTTGAAAAGGCACGTACGAGCGACACAGGCGGCACGGGACTCGGTCTTGCTATAGCAAAAGAGCTGATCGAAGCCCACGGCGGAAGCATAGACATTCAAAGTCGTCTGAATGTAGGTACTATGGTCGATATAAAATTACCCGTAAAAACAAAGCTTGAAAGCGAATCCGGAGATTAAAAATAAAACCGAAGGAGGTGTCCTCGCATGAAGAAAAGAGCCGAAAAAACTTTTGGTGCATTTCAAACTGTTACTATCATTTTATTGTTTTTAGCAACAATATGTATGGTGTTGGTTTATTTCAACAACTTGAAAATAAAAAACGAAAACGTAGAGAGCAACAGCTTTAATGCGGGACTCAAACTTTATTCGGACTCCGATCTCGGTTATGATACTATCGTAAAGGAAGCTCTTCTGCCCTCTGACATCGCAGTAAAAAAGAGTGGTGACTCAATGTTCGCTATACGAACGGGAGAAGATTATATCAAAGAGGTTTACGCGCTTCTTGATGAAAACATAATCTGTTTGCTTGGAGAAACTTGTAAAGGGGATATAGTTGCGAACCCTAATATTTTCAATGATGCTTTGTATGGGGAAGATTTTATTTATATAAATTATCACTCTCCTCTCCCATCATCGCTTTTATATTTACACGCATCGGGAGAAGAGTTTTCAAGTAAAACTATCACAACCTTATCTCAAAGCACATCAAACAGCATCTCCGAGATAATAATTTTCCCGAAAAACAACCAAAAAAATTCTGTTTACGGCATGTCACGTTCTCATACGGGAGAAGTAACTCAATATACGGTTATCAATGATACCAAGCAAAATCTCGCACTCACAGAAGATTTTGATATCTATAAAGATCCTTCTGCCTCTGTAATGTATAATGCGGATTTCTTTGGAACGCAAGGAAATGGTTCCATTCTCTCTTCCAACATTCTTTATAATTCAAGCTTCAGTTACAATAAAATATCGGTAAGCAAAGGAGCAAAAGGACTTTCCAAAAACAAAGAAATACAAGCGGATATAGCTATTATGCTCGGTATAAACCCCGACAAAGCCGGAAATTATTACGACCAAGAGATCGGTGGAACGGTTTATATGTCAACGCACGGAACGCTGAAGGTATGCGACGATAAAATTTTATATTCAAATGAAAATGACGCAACCGGCGGAGTTAATATATCCGACTTTCTTGGAGAAAGCTCAAAAGAAAAGCATTCGTTGTATGAATGTTTGTCGGTCGCAGAATCATTTGTGAAAAAATTATCTACAATCGCTGAAGATGAGGAATTTCTCGGAGGCGATGCCATTCCGTTCATAAGTGCTTTGTACCGTGAAAGTGAAATGCTGGTGCTTGAATATTCTTATTTCTATGAGAATATTTCGATATATGGTTCGGAGGTTGCCATCAGAATCAAATTCACGCCCGAAAAGCTTATGGGACTTGAAATTTATCCCTTGACCGTAAAGGTGCTCTCAAACGAACGGCAAAAATGCTATCAACCCGAATGGGTATCAAACATTATAAGTAGTCAGTCAGAAAAAAGGAATTTTTTCAAGTTAGTATTTGCATATATTCCTTCCAATGAATCAAGTACTATATTTGAAGCCGAGTGGACACCTGTATCGGTTAATTAGAAAGAAAGGAACTGCCATGAATTGGAAACAGGTTAAAAGCTTTATCATAATTCTGCTGATCGTGGCAGATATATTCCTTGCAGCAATGCTCATAAAGCAAACACGTTTAGATGTTTATAATAAAGAAGCTCTGATAGAGATAGAAAACATCCTCTTGGAAAGCGGTATAATAGTTGAAAGAAAGTTTTTGGTGCTCGATACACATGAAGCTGACATATACATCAGCGAAAAAAAATCCGATTATGCTTCGCTTGTAGCTAAAGGCTTTCTCGACGAGACCGTTTCCGAAACATTTGTAAAAAATGACAGCGTAATTTTCTTTGGAAAAAACAATGAAACCCTTGAGATCGGAAATGATTTTGAGATATACTTTTCTTTGGAAGACTATACCCCACCGCAAAGCTACGGAAGCTTAATAGAAGATGAACAAAAAATACAAAAAATAAGAGATATTATAAAATCATCTGCCATATGCGCTGAAACAAATGATGCTAAATTTTCATTTGAAATAGACCATATGAGCGAAGAAGACAATCTCATTCATGTACAGATAACACAGACACTGAATGGATTTAGGATAAGCAACCACATACTCTCGTGTATATTCAGCGAGAACAAACTACTTTATGCAAACGGAATTTGGAGCTTTTTGCCGATAAATGAAAAAAATTCTGCACATTTACTTGACAGTGTAAATATACTGTTTACTGAGAAGGCTGAGCTCGATGCGCATAATAATACAAAGCAAAATGCCGATCCTCAGGAAAATAATGAATCCGTCGTTCAGAACATACAAACCAAGGCCGTATTGAATATCGAGCAATGCTATAACTCTTTTGTTTCTCTTGATGAAACAAAGTTATACTTCACTCCGCATTGGCATATCGAATGGTCGGACGGATCTCATAGTTATTATAATGCACTAACAGGTGAGAAAAACAAGTCTATGAACTGATTATCTGTTGATTGTTATTTTTTTGTCATATCGTTAAAAATAATATAAAAAATGTTTAAGTATTCGTTTTCATTTTAATTAAATTTATGATATAATATTGGGAGATGTTCTTTTTATTGGACTTTACTCGATGCCATCATATGATTTTATATAAAACCCTGAAAAGAAGAGGTTTCACCTTATGGAAAGATACATAATAAACGGCGGCAACGAATTATTCGGAGACGTTGAAATAAGCGGAATGAAAAATGCCGCTCTCCCCATACTTATAGCAAGTATTCTCACGGGGGAGAAATGTATAATAGAAAATCTACCGTCTATAAGCGACGTCAGAAAGTCACTTGATATATTGAAAGCAATGGGGGCACAGGTTTCATTCAGAAGTGAAAGTTGCCTTGAGCTTGACACCCAAAATGTTGAAGGTGGCATTTCCCCTTATGATCTTGTCAGCAAGATGCGAGGATCAACTTACCTTATCGGAGCTGAACTTGCAAGATTCGGAAAAGCAAAGGTCGGCTGGCCCGGTGGCTGTGACTTTGGCGTAAGACCGATAGACCAGCATATCAAGGGATTTGAAGCTCTGGGAGCGAAAATAACTGTAGATAACGAAAACGGGTACATATATGCCGATGCACCGAATGGTCTGCACGGAAATTCGATCTATTTTGACGTAGTCTCGGTGGGGGCAACAATAAACGTTATGATAGCGGCAGTAATGGCGAAAGGTAAGACCGTCATAGATAACGCTGCAAGAGAGCCGCATATAGTTGACCTGGCTAATTTCTTTAACACTTGTGGAGCAAAAATCACAGGTGCAGGAACAAGCGTTATAAAGATACAGGGCGTTGAAAAGCTTCACGGCTGTACCTACACGATCATTCCCGATATGATAGAAGCAGGAACTTTTATGGCAGCGGTCGCAGCGACTGGCGGAAAAATTAACGTAAGAGGCATCATTCCAAAGCATATGGAAAGCGTATCCGCAAAGCTCGAAGAAATGGGTATGCGCATAGAGGAGCATGACGATTATATCACTATCGAAAAGGTAAAGCCTCTTAAGCATATACAGATAAAAACGCTCCCTTATCCCGGATTTCCAACAGATATGCACCCTCAGCTCTCAGCTGCTCTTTGCTGTGCCGAGGGAACCAGCATCGTGACCGAGGGTGTTTGGGAAAACCGCTTCAGATATGTGGAAGAGCTTCGCAAGATGGGAGCGGATATTGAGGTTGACGGAGTTTCGGCAAAAATAAAAGGTGTTCCGAATCTTGTCGGCAGCGAAGTTCAGGCGGTTGACCTTCGAGGAGGGGCTGCTATGATAATCGCAGGACTTTGTGCAAAAGGTCAAACGGAGATTACAAATATTATGACTATCGAGCGTGGATATGACGATATCGTCGGTAAATTCACACGTCTCGGAGCCGATATAAAGAAAGCAGAATATTAAAGTAAAAAGCTGTCGCTATTTTGACGACAGCTTTTTACTTTAATCTACCAAAAAACTTGTCTCTCGTTTTATTTCTTTTCTCATAAACCAGAGAGTCACAACATTTATAACAGTCATACAGCCAAGAGCAATATCCGAGATCTGCCAAACGATGCTTTTTACAGAAAGAGCACCGAATATAATAGAAAACGTATAAATTACTTTGTATATGAATATAAAACTTTTACGTCCTGTCAGATATTCGAGCGTCCGCGTACCGTAATAAGCCCAACAAATTATCGTCGCATAGGCAAACATAAAGACCATAAGCGTCATCAAAACGCCGGCTATACCTCCCAAAGCGGCAGAGTAGGACGATATCACAAGCTTCATCTCATCTCCCGGGCAAAAATCTCCTATACCGTTTGCAAAGACAAGTAAAATCGAAATACCCGTGAGAGAACAGAGCAATATCGTATCAACAAAAACCTCAATTATCCCCCAGATCCCCTGCTCTGCGGCAAGTTTTGCTCGGGAAGAAGCGTGCGCCATAGGAGCCGTACCACAGCCCGCCTCATTAGATAGAAGTCCTCGCATAGTACCGTATCTGAGCTGGGCACAAAGAAGGAATCCAAACAAACCGCCCGTGGCAGACGAGAAAGAAAAAGCGTCCTTTAATATCAAGCTGAAAACATCTCTAAAGCCAGCTCGGAAATTCCATATAACAACGAATGACATTACTATATAAAGTCCTGTCATAAGCGGAATTATCACGCTTGTAAGAGGTGAAATATCATGTATATTGCGAAAAATAACTATCCCCGAGATAAAGGCAAGTAATATCCCAATATAGATTGGCGGAATATCAAAAATCTCCTTAAATGAGCCGGAAACAGCATCTGCCTGTAGCATACACCCCATTGAAAGAGAATTCAAGATGCAAAACATTGCAAAAAACGATGCTATGGCTTTTCCCACCTTGCCACGATAGAAATCCTGAATATAATACATAGCACCGCCATACTCCCCCAATTTTCCACTTCTGCGATGTTTATGTGCAAGTACGATTTCCGCATATTTGAGAATCATCGCAGAAAATGCACTCACCCACATCCAAAACAGAGCCCCCGGCCCTCCCAAAATTATAGCACTCGCAACTCCAACTATGTTGCCCACTCCCAGCGTACCAGCAAGTGCAACGGTCAGAGCATTAAACTGTGATATTCCCTTTCCCGCGCCTTTGCCCAAAATGGACAAAAACGTTTTTTTAGGATGCGCTATAAAGAAAAATTTCAAGTAAAAGAGAAAGAATATACCGAGTCCGATAAGTAATATCGGCACAAGTACGCCGAGTATATATTTGTTTAAAAAAACCTCCATATCCACCTCCTAAAATACCGTTTTATTATATTAGAAAAAACATAAATCTATGCCATTTGGCATTTTTAGCAACCGGGTTTTGTAATTGGTACAAATAATCATTACACAAATGTTAATTATATGTTAAATCTGGAAAAAACACTTGATTTTTATAGATTATGGTGTAAAATATTTCTTGTGAGTTAGCAATCGACACCTTCGAGTGCTAAAACCAAAGAAATCCAATTCCAAATCGGAATTTCTATATTTAAGGAGGAACAAACAATGACAATCAAACCACTATCCGACAGAGTTGTAGTGAAATCAGTCGAGGCAGAGGAAAAAACCAAGACAGGTTTCATTCTCACAACGGCTTCACAGGAAAAGCCTCAGATAGCTGAAGTCGTAGCAGTAGGTCCCGGCGGTCTTGTTGACGGCAAGGAAGTTGTTATGACTGTAAAGGTAGGCGATAAGGTCATCGTCAGCAAATACGCAGGTACAGAAGTTAAGTGTGACGGTAACGAATATAACATCGTCAGACAGGGCGATATTCTCGCTATAGTTGAATAATTTTTGGAGGTATTTTTATAATGGCAAAAGATATACTTTATGGAATCGAAGCAAGAAACGCACTTCTTCGCGGTGTTGATAAGCTTGCAGATACAGTTAAGATAACTCTCGGCCCTAAGGGTAGAAACGTTGTTCTTGACAAAAAATACGGCTCCCCTCTTATAACAAACGACGGTGTAACAATCGCAAAAGAGATCGAGCTTGAGAACGAAGCGGAAAATATGGGAGCGCAGCTCGTCAAAGAGGTTGCAACAAAAACAAATGACGCAGCAGGTGACGGTACAACCACAGCTACTCTTCTTGCACAGGCATTTATCAGAGAGGGTATGAAGAACGTTACAGCAGGAGCAAATCCTATGATTCTCCGCAAGGGAATGAAAAAGGCCGTTGACCGTGCTGTTGAGTGCCTTATTGCCGATTCAAAGAAAGTTAACGGAACAGCGGATATCGCTCGTGTTGGCACTATTTCTGCCGGCGACGAAGTTATCGGTGCTCTTATAGCAGACGCTATGGAAAAGGTCGGCTCTGACGGAGTTATTACCGTTGAAGAATCAAAGTCTGCCGAAACTTACTCTGAGGTTGTTGAGGGTATGCAGTTTGACCGCGGATACCTTTCTCCCTATATGGTAACTGATACAGATAAGATGGAAGCTGTTATCGACGACGCTCTCATTCTTATCACAGATAAAAAGATCTCCAATATTCAGGATATACTTCCCCTTCTTGAGCAGGTTCTTCAGGCAGGTAAGAAGCTCATAATTATTGCCGAGGACGTAGAGGGCGATGCTCTGACAAATCTTGTTCTTAACAAGCTTCGCGGCGTATTTGTCTGCGTTGCGGTTAAGGCTCCCGGCTTTGGAGACAGAAGAAAAGAAATGCTTCGCGACATCGCCATTCTTACAGGCGGTGAAGTAATTTCAAGCGAGCTCGGTCTTGATCTTAAGGATACACAGCTTCCTCAGCTCGGCCGCGCAAGACAGGTTAAGGTAACAAAGGAAACTACTATTATCGTTGACGGTGCAGGCGACTCTAACGAGATCAAATCAAGAGTTGCTCAGATCAGAAGTGCTATTGAAACAACAACCTCTGATTTCGACCGTGAAAAGCTCCAGGAAAGACTTGCAAAGCTTGCAGGCGGTGTTGCCGTTATCAAGGTTGGTGCAGCTACTGAGGCTGAGATGAAGGAAAAGAAACTTCGTATCGAGGACGCTCTCAACGCTACTCGCGCAGCAGTTGAAGAAGGTATGGTTCCCGGCGGTGGAACAGCTTATCTTAATGTTATAAGCGAGGTTGAAAAGCTCGTTGACATCACTGACGGCGACGAAAAGACCGGTGTTAAGATAGTTGTTAAGGCTCTTGAAGAGCCCGTTCGTCAGATCGCAAGTAATGCAGGACTTGACGGTGCCGTTATTGTTAATGAGATCATGAAGAGCGGTAAGAAGGGTTGGGGCTTTGACGCTTATAACGAAACTTACGTTGATATGATGAGCGCAGGTATCGTTGATCCGACTAAGGTTACAAGAAGTGCTCTTCAGAACGCTTCCTCTATCGCAAGTGTTGTTCTCACGACAGAGGCAGTTGTTGCTGATCAGAAAGAAGAAACTCCCGCAGCTCCTGCCGGTGGTATGGGCGGTGGAATGGGCGGAATGTATTAATATTTCGACAAATAAAAAGATGGGGATATAAGAGTGCGTACTCTTAAGGACAGTTACAGTACATGCTTACCCAAACAGTACAAGGGCAGAGTTTTTTACATCCTCTGCCCTTTTTTTCGCACTTTTTGATTTTTGGATTAAACTTTTGTTTCGGAGCTTACTCCCAAACAAATATCGTTTTCGTCAAATAAAAGAACTACGTGATAACCAGTAGCCATCCACTGATATATTTTAACACCATTTGCGTTTACAGATGTCGAATTCGGAGAACCGCAAGCGCTCTGTATTTCGCTAAATGTCTTGCCTTTTAACGTGTCCAAATTAATGAATTTCTGTTGCAATGCATTGCCCGGTGCTTTTACCGCTGCATTAGTTATTGCATACCAAATCAAACCGCCTACAATAGGCAGCACCCATACGTACCAAAATTCCATACTTACTCCTTCAAATGCTATTATTAAACAAAAAGTGCGCCAACCTAAGTCAGCGCACCGAAAAACGCAAACTCCAATTGTCGCCAAACAAATTTCGAGTAATCAAAAGGATATTCCTTACACAATCACCGATGGAATTTGCGTTTTTGCCAAATTAATACGATAATTGTGTACGCAGAAAAAAGGTATAATTCACCCTTTTCAAAAAAGAGAAATATCCCCATGATTAATTTATGAAATTTGTTTGGCACATTTAGTATATCACAATCTAGACAATTTGTAAACACTTTACGTACAATTTATAGATATTACCTTTCTAAAAAGTCAAAACACAAATATCTCTTTTCTTGACAATCTCTGCATTTGCGGATAAAAACAAGAATACGGCATACCTCTGTTGAGATATGCCGTATTCTTGCAAAACAGTCCTTTAAGATATACATATAATAAAGTTCTTTATCTTAAAGAATAATACAAATCAGACCTCCGCTACCCTCGTTTATTATTCTTTCGAGCGTTCCCGAAAGCTTTGCTCGAGCGTCATCGGGCATATGCGCAAGTTTGGTATGTAACCCCTCATTTACAAGCTCGTAAAGGCTCTTTCCAAACATATTTGATTCCCATATTGCCTTCGGATCCTCTTCGAACTCCTTTAACATATAGCGAACAAGTTCCTCAGACTGAGCCTCCGTGCCAACTATCGGATTTATCTCCGTCTCAATATTTGCACGAATCATATGAATAGACTGTGCCGCCGCACGAAGACGAACACCATAGCCCCCCGCCTGTCTTACGATCTCGGGCTCTTCAAGCTTCAGGTCGTCTATGCTCGGCATAACTATACCATACCCCTTGTCATTAACAGCTTCAAGTGCCGCAGCTATTTTGTCATATTCATTTTTTATATGGGCCAACTCTTTCATAAGATTTATCAAGGTTTCTTCGCCATCTATTTCGAAGCCTGTCAGCTCGCTGAGAATAGAATAATACAAGCTATCGGGTATCTTGATCTCGACCTCAGCGCTTCCGCTTCCATAATCGACTTCTATTTTCCCGATGCTTTCAATAAACTCACAATCCGAAAGAGCAGAAAACGCTCCCTGTATATCGCCACTCTTTCTAACGCCTGACGCACAATCACCTACAGCCGAACATAACGACGTACGCAAAGGATGTGAACTGTCAAGAGAAAACAGCCACCCAGGAAGCGAAACGTGCACTTGAGTTACGGGAAATTCATGAAGCACAAGCTCAAGAATATGCTTTATATCTGCAGCATCAAGCTCAAGGCAATTAACTAGAGCCACAGGAACACCGTATTTTTCTTCAAGCTCGTAAGCTAACTCTATCGCTCCACGAGATGCAGGTTCTGCTGAATTCAGAATAACGGCAAAAGGTTTGCCAAGGGCTTTCAGCTCATTTATAACCCTCTCCTCTGCCCCAATATAGCTCTCGCGTGAAATATCACCTATCGTGCCGTCTGTTGTAATTACCATGCCTATTGTAGAATGCTCTTTTATGACCTTCTCGGTACCAATCTCGGCAGCCTTGGTGAAAGGTATCGGCTCATCAGACCAAGGCGTTGTTACCATTCTGGGTTTGCCGTCCTCAATATGACCTATTGCTTCGGGTACTATATACCCTACGCAATCTATCATCTTGATCTTCAGGGTCGAGCCTTCGTCAAGTCTTATGTTTACAGCTTCATCAGGAACGAATTTAGGTTCTGTGGTCATAACAGTTTTTCCGCTTGCACTTTGAGGCATTTCGTCCCTCGCCCGATTACGATCAAACTCGTTTTCTATATTCGGCAATACCACCGAATCCATAAAACGCTTGATAAACGTAGATTTTCCGGTACGTACAGGACCTACTACTCCTATATATATGTCTCCTCCGGTCCGTACCGCAATATCACTATAAATAGAATGTTCTATCATATTTTTCCTCCCCTTATGCGATAATCTTTTCAGTTAAATATATGGGGAAACTAATATTTTAAGAACGTTTTTTCGCAAAACAATAAAAAATCTGCTATAACTTATAAAAGTAATAGCAGATTTTTTGCTTTAATCTTTTGATTTTTTTAATTCTTTTAATTCCTTCAAGAAAGTATCCAAATCTTTGAACTCACGATAAACCGAAGCAAATCGTACGTAAGCAACGTGGTCAAGGCTCTTCAGCTTCTTCATTGCAAGTTCCCCAAGCTCTATTGAGGTTATCTCCTGACGAAGCGAATTTTGAAGCTCTGTTTCGATCTCGTCGGCAATATCTCCCGCATTTACAGGACGCTTTTGACAAGCCTTGAGCAGCCCTGAGAGCAGCTTGTTTTTGTCAAACAATTCTTTGTTTCCGTCCTTCTTTATAACGACAACCTGAACCGATTCAATAACCTCAAAGGTTGTGAAGCGTCTCTGACACTCAGGACATTCTCTTCTGCGTCGAATACTTGTTCCATCGTTTATAGGTCTTGAATCTATAACCTTGCTATCTGAAAACATACAATAAGGACATTTCATTTTCGATTCACCTTTTACTTTTTTCGATTTAATGTACGTTAATTATACAACATATTTTCAAAAATGTAAAGAGATTTTATGGACTTTTTTAGGAATTTTCTGCCAAGAAATCCTCAAAAATATCACCAAGGGTACAAGGAGTCACTAAATTTTCCACTATCAATTGATAAAACTTAACCGCCGTAAAGAAATCCCTCGAGATCAACAGTTCTGTCGACTCACCGTCAAAGCAAACGCTTATAAAGCAATTTTCTCCTCCTCTTAAAAATTTGTAGTCAGCAACCTTGTCGCAAATAACTGCGCTGTGCTCTGCTACACAAATTTTACTGTCTATCGCAGTATTTTCGGAAACTTTATCTTTCATTTTTTAAATCCCCCTATCAGTCATTCAAAAAATATCTATTCTATTATACAGCATATAAAAAGAACAAAAATAAAGAAAACACTATATTTTTCTTTTGTTTATTACATTTTATGGAAATTGTGTCGTGAAACAAGCCAAATCACGTTATAATATAGAGTCTGTTCAAAATTCAGAACACCTATTGTTTACAATATTCATTATTTTGGTGCAGAAAAAATACGAAACTTTTTCTGTTTTGGTAAAGAAATCCACCCGTACCAGAACTTACTTATATACAAAAAACGATATTTTTGCTATAATTAATATGTATTATTAAATATGTTTTTTTGCCTTTTAATAATTTCAATTTTTTTATACATTTAACGGAGAAAAATACATATGAATAAAAAGTTTTCAAAACCAAGATTTCGTCCAAGAGCACCAAGCAAAATGTCAATGAGGATTCTGAAAATAGGACTTCCCATAATTTCAGCCGCACTTATCGCCCTGACCTTGCGATTGCAATCGGACATTGACGCCGCCCCAAACGTACTTCTTACATATCCCGATATGTACTCGCACATTCTTGCCGCCCTGACTCTTCTCATCTTAGGTGCTATGCTATTTGACATAATCGAAAGGAACAAATGATTTACAACAAAAAGGCTGTGGCGCATTTTGTGCCACAGCCTTCTTTATTTTATCTAACATATTAGTTATCATCAAATATATCGTATTCTTCCAACACTTCCTTCAAATCGGAAAACACTTTAACACCACAACCCTCAAGAACCTGCCGCGATTGATGCCCTCTTGCAACGAGAACACAATCGGCCCCTATTTCCTTTGCAACCTCTACATCATGCACCGTATCTCCTATCATAAGAGCCTTTGCACTTTGGTTTTTCTCTTTCCATACTTTAGCAAGTGCGACCTTACTCTCTGCATGAATATTATCGAGTCCCATTACCTCATCAAAAACGTTTTCGATTCCCAGATCTTTAAGCTGACGCTTTAGCATACCAAGCTCGGTCGCTGAAATTATAGTCTGCCTCATTCCCATATCTCTAAACGATTCAAGCGTCGGCAAAACATCATCAAAAACATTTGCAGACCTGACATTTATCAAATATTGCTCAACCCAAAGGGGCGCCAAAGTCTCGTAGCTTTCCTTTTTAAAGTCAAACCCAAGACGTTTGTAGTATTCAATAATTGGAAATCCAAAAGCCTTATGATATTCCTCTACTCCCGAAATAGTTTTAAGTCCTCTTTCGGAAAGCAGCTTGTTAACGCTGATAATTCCGGCGCCAACATCATCGAGAATAGTTCCGTTAAAATCCCATAAAATATCCGTATATTTCATATTGCTCCAAATGGGACCGTCATACGACGGTCCCATACTTTAATCATTTATTATTTTGCCATATAAAGAGCGTAAGGAGCATTTTTGTTTGCAGTGTCAAGGAACGCACTTATCACAGCTTCATATTTCTCTGCTGCTCCATTCACTGCCGCCTCAAACTCTTCGTATGTACGAGCGTTTTTCAACGTTCTCAAAAGCTCCTCTGAAGCCTTTGCAAGTTCTGTTGAAGAAGTGTAGTCAACCTTGAACGCTTCCTCTGTAACCTTGCCGGTTTCAGTATCAACTACCTCTTTTCTGTCGGCGGGAATTTCAAATCCATCAAAAGCATCTACAGTATATGTTCCCGTAACGATATTTTGCTTCTTTGAAAGCTCCCAAATGTCAACAGGCATTCCCTCTTCGGGGTAAGCCATATAAACGTTACCGGTCTTGTACAGATCCATCATGTAATCGTTATTCATACGCTTAAGAGCACCTGTTGTCTCATCAAGCTCATAGTTTACGTTCTCAATACCATACTGAAGCAAATTGCGGATTTCGTCGCTCGTATTAAGGAGCGTTACAACCTCCATAACACGCTTGAATTCTTTAGTGAACTTTGATACTGCAAACATAGAACTGCAAAGCTCTTCTGCAGGCTCTGACACACCGTCGATAGCTACAATTTCATAATCCTCGGAGTATTCAGCCATATCGAAAACATCGCCTGTCTTTATAGCAACTGCGAAATCATTTGCGTTTTCCGAGCCGAAATAGCCTTCGAAATTCATCTTTGCAAGAGCCAAAACATCTCTTTTATACGAATCGTTTGCAAAGAGACTTTCTGCTGCGGTAACAGTGCTACTTCCATAAGTTCCTACAAGAGAGAACTCATCTGAAAAAGCACCTGCAGCCTTATTTACGTTCATGTAAGCTACGTCTATATCCTCATAGTATCCCGCAAAAGGAGTAACACCGTTTTTGTTTTCTTTAACCCACGCACAGAAAGAATCAAGATCTGAAATAGAATCAACTTTATCTACGTCAAGACCGTATTCCTTCGCGAGAGCCTTGTCAATGATCATATATGTGCATTCTCCGATAGGTCTGTTATTGGGGATAGCATATGTGCCGCCCTTAACCTTGGCTGAAGCGAGAATCGTTGGGTATATGTAATCGGTAAGCTTCTTTGAAGCATTTTTAATAGATTCATCGAGATTATAAAGCCAACCATTGTTTACATACTCAACATACTTATCGTAATCAGCGATCATAAGCAGGTCTATCTGAGAAGCTTCAAGATCGGGGTATTTGATCTCGGTAACACCAAATTCATTTACAAAAGTCTCGTTTTCGGTTTCGGGAGCATCGGTTGCCTCGCCCTCTGCTACAGTGTCAGAAACCTCTTCCTCAGGTTCTACACCGCCTTTGCTCATAGTTTCAAGACGAGCTTCGATTGTATCATAATACTCTTCTTCCGTGAGATAGAATATTTCAAGCTTTGTAGTATATTTTGATTTAACGATCGTATTAATAGCGTTC
>JAFYLR010000011.1 GCA_017550115.1 Clostridia bacterium
CCGGTAGAGTTAGGAACGATGTTCTGTGCGCCTGCACGTGCACGGCGGAGGTCACCCTTTCTGTGGGGACCATCGAGGATCATCTGATCGCCGGTGTAAGCGTGAACAGTAGTCATGATACCGCTCTTGATGGGAGCGTAGTCATTAAGAGCCTTTGCCATAGGAGCAAGGCAGTTGGTGGTGCAGGAAGCTGCAGAAATGATCTTGTCGTCAGCAGTAAGAACGTTCTCGTTAACGCTGAAAACAATAGTGGGAAGATCCTTACCTGCGGGAGCAGAAATAACAACCTTCTTTGCACCTGCATTGATGTGAGCCATAGACTTCTCTGTGGAGCAGTAGAAGCCTGTGCACTCGAGAACTACGTCAACGCCGAGCTCGCCCCAAGGGCAGTTAGCAGCGTCCTTTTCAGCATAGATCTTGAGAACCTTGCCGTCAACTGTGATTGTGTTAGCCTCGTCGTCAGAGGAAACGGTGTGGCCGTCGTAACGACCCTGAGCTGTGTCGTACTTGAGAAGGTGAGCAAGCATGGAAGGCTTTGTGAGGTCGTTGATAGCTACGATCTCGTAACCCTCAGCTCCGAACATCTGTCTGAAAGCAAGACGTCCGATACGGCCGAAGCCGTTAATAGCAACTTTAACTGACATTTTGGAAATCCTCCGTTTTATATAAAAAATTTTTGAACATTTAGATTGAAAGCCAATCTTTCACACATATATTTTAACTCAAATCTTTGCAATATACAATAGGTTTGAGAAAATTTTATCATTTTTGTTTATTTTTATCAAAAAAACCCACGTCTTTTGCCCCGCGTCCGTCATTTTTTCCTCTTCTCCTTGTAAGTTCCAACGAGAAACTTCGGGAGCTTCATCATTCTGCCGATGCGAGAGGGTTGGCAGAGCAGGCGGTAGAACCATTCCATGCCCGTTTTTCTGAAAACGGCGGGGGCACGTTTTACGGTTCCCGAATAGACGTCAAGGCTTCCGCCGAGAGCCAAGGCGACCTTTACTCCGATGAGAGCGAGCTTTTCTCTGTTATCGTGTATCCACCTCTCCTGAACGGGAACACCAAGGCAAACAAAGAGAAGAGTAGCACCCGAATCGGCGATTTTTCCGATAACCTCGTCGCTTTCTTCACCCTCTTTCTTGAAATATCCGTCAGAGGTGCCGGTGACATTTAGAGAGGGGTATTTTTCGCCCATATTTTTTGCCGCCGCTTCGGCAACTCCCGGCTTTCCGCCAAGAAAATAGACCTTTACGTCGTTCTCGGCCGCGTATTCGAGCATAGCTTCTCCCAGCTCAACGCCCGGAACTCGCTCTTTTAGAGGTGTGCCGAGTATCTTTGCAGCCTTTATGACACCTATCCCGTCGGGAATTATCAGATCTGCCGAATTTATAAGATCAAAATACTCATTTTGCTCTATGCAAAGCTGTACTATCTCAGAATTTGGAGTAAAAACCGCAGTCAGTTCTTTTACGCCGCCCGGAGTCAAACGGTCTCCTAAAAAGGCCGCGGCTTCTACGAGCGTTACGTTATCAAAATTTACACCACGTACGTTTATTTTATCAGGCATTTTTTCACCAACTTTTTCGTTTTTTACATTCTAACATAAATGTTTCCACTTTTCAATAGAAAAACGTCCTTTTTTGGCATAAAGAATTCAAGCTCGGAAATTTTTATGGACGTTGTGGCAGAGAAGTTCCCGCGATCAATCCCTCAAAGCAGGTATCATCGGGGTATTCAACTCTTACTCCCTCGATTCGCAAATATCTTGCATAAGAATAATCGTATGTACTGAGCCGTCTGTTAAGAGCGTCGTCGGACTGTGCCGAGACCAAAATCATTGCCCCTATGACCTGCGTAACTATGAGCGTGTGGTAAAAATCATTATCCTCGTTTGCGAGCTGAATAACGTCCCCCGGTCTTATCTGTCTTCTCGGGATTTCACGTGCAAATGGGCCTACACCCTCGTTGTTTATCATAAAATCATA
Organism: Clostridia bacterium; assembly: GCA_017550115.1. Lineage (GTDB taxonomy): Bacteria > Bacillota > Clostridia > Oscillospirales > CAG-272 > SIG710. The sequence goes on from JAFYLR010000011.1 coordinate 1,989, forward strand.
GAAAAATTCAACTCCCGTCCACGAGGGCGAACGGTCTGTTGATGAAATGAAATACCAACCGAAAGTCGGAGTAAAGTTCATAACGCAGCTTCCTGCGAGAATGCTTTGAGAAACAAAATTGGTACAGTTTCCTCCCTGTCCCGTAAAATCTGTGAAAAGCGGATTGCGGTCAAGTGCCCATCTCTGTGCGTATTCGACGGCTCGGTCTCGGTCAAACGGCTTGACAAGTAACATACTACCACCCCTTTATCTCTTTTTTGTTCTATTTCTATGTTTATGCTAAGGAAATGTCAAAAGTGACGTTTTGAAGTGTTTGGGGAATATTTTTTGCAAAAAGTTATTGAATCGGGGGCGAGGCGGTGATATAATTAAGGAGAAATAATGATAAATAACTCTATGATGAGGTAAAATATGATAAAAATATTTCACTTTGCCGATCTTCATCTGGATAGCCCGTTCTCGGGAGGAGATATTAAGCGAAGCGAAGCGGGGAGAAGACGGCTTCGTGAGCTTTTTTGTGCAATGATGCGTCATGTGCGTGAGACGGGGTATGACCTTGTGCTCGTTGCAGGAGATTTATACGATTGTGGTTTTGTGACTGAAGAGACGGCAGAGCTTGTTTGCCGAGAGTTTTCTTCGCTTCCGTGCCCTGTTGTTATATCTCCCGGAAACCACGATCCGTATTCTAAGGGGAGCTTGTACACCTGTGGTAAATTTTCCGATAACGTACATATTTTTTCTTCTGAAAAGCTTGAACGTTTTGATTTTGACCGTCTGGGCGTGAGCGTTTACGGATATGCGTTTACCGATAATACTTTAAGAGCAAATCCTGTTGCCGAGACTTACGTTGCCGACCCCAAGAGAATAAATATCCTCTGTGCTCATACAGACGTTGCGTCGCCTCTGTCTCCGTATGCACCGATGACGTATGCCGATATTGAAGCGGCGGGATTTTCTTATGCCGCACTCGGTCATATACATAAAGCCCCCGAGGTCTTTCGTTCCGATTCCTGTGTTTGTGCATATTCGGGATTTGGAGAAGGACGTGCCTTTGACGAAGTGGGACAAGGGGGGGCTATGGCCGTTTCGCTGTTTGAGACTGGTAAGAGGGCAAGTGTTTCTCTTGAAAGATTGAGCTTTTCAAAATATTCCTTTGAGGTCGAAGCGATAGACGTATCTTATATCGGTTCAGATGCAGATATTGAGAAGAAAATAAAAGCAGTCATAAAAGAAAAGAATTACAATAAAAATACGGCACTCAGAGTAGTGCTTGAGGGAATGACGGACGTGGGATATATTCCCAATGCTGAGCTTATTGCTAAGAAGTGCATAGCAGAAGTTGATTTTATAGAAATAAAGGATAAGACGCTTCCGCTTCTGGACGGTAATTTCCTTGAAGAAGACATTACGGTACGCGGAGAGCTTTACAGGGCATTAAAGGAAAAAATGACGTCGGGAAATGAGCGTGAACGCTCGCTTGCGGGAACGGCTTTGCGTATAGGACTTGCCGCACTTGAGGGACGTGATCTGTCGCCTTTTATGCCGAAAGATGATACCGCTGCTCGCTCAGAGGAAACAAATCTTGATGGATCGGAGGCGTAAAAATGCAAATAATCAGTCTAAACATAATTGAATACGCCGCGATAAAGGACAAGAAAATAGATTTCTCGGCAGGACTTAACATAATAGAGGGCGAGAATGAATCGGGGAAGAGCAGTCTGCTTTCCTTTATAAAATTTATGCTTTACGGATTTCCCAAGCGAAGCTCAGGTGAGATCGTCAGCGAAAAGGAACGTGGATTTTCCTGGACGGGCGGTGTTGCCGAGGGAACGATGACGATAGAGACTTCGGAGGGGCAGTTTCGTGTAGAACGGAGTGCAAGAGCAGCCGTCCGAGGCGAAAAGGTCGCAATAATTGATCTTGCGACAGGTACACCCGTGCATAAAGGAGAGGTTCCGGGGGAGGTATTTCTCGGAGTACCGCTTTCTGTGTTTGAAAGCTCTGCTTGTGTGAAACAGCTTGAATGCTCAAATATAGAGGGGGACGACGTCGGAAACGCTCTTCAAAATCTGCTTCTTTCGGCAGATGAGGCCCTGAACACCGAAAAGGCAACGGCAAAGATAGAATCTCTGCGAAAGAAATTGCTTCATAAAACCAAGAGGGGCGGCTCTATATATGACCTCGGTGCAAAACGCGATGCACTACGCACGAGTCTTGAGGACGCAAAGCAAGAATCGATGCAGATAATGGAATATGAATCGTCGTATGAGAACCTGAATAAGATGTGTTCTGAATTTAGAGCGAAGCTCGAAGAGAACAAAGATCTTCTAAAGGCATATCAGGCGAAGCAACATCTTATAAAATTCGAGATGCTTTCCGATGCCCGTGCCAGAATAAAGAGTATTGAGGCTGAGGCCCAGGCGCTGAAGGCGGAAAAATGTCACGAGGGCTTTGTACCCGATTCTGAATATCTTCGTTCTCTTGCGGTGTCTGAGAGGGATTACATAGCATCACTTTCCGATATGGAGATAAAAAGAGAAAACGAAAAGGCGGCGAAAAGTCCGCTTGACAAAGAAAATACGGAAAAAGCAAAAAAAGCCTCGCTTATTGAAGAAGAAGGCGGAGCGGAGTCGTTGTCCTTCAGATATTCTTCGCAGAGAAAAAAGAGCGTACGTTCACTTGTTTTCGGTATTGTTTTTGCCGTGTTGGGTGCGATTTCGGCGGCAGGTGCGGCTTTGGGATTTTTTTCGCTTGACATACCGAAAATCGCCGATATATTAGGATCTTCCTTGATGCGTCAGATTCTTGCAAGTGCCGCGATATTCTTTGTATTAGGCTCGGCAATCTGCTTTATTAGTGCGTCCTCGGCAAAGAAAAAGGCGGCCGGTATTTGTGAGAAATTTTCGCTCCCTAAAGGAACTGATGAGGAAAAACTATATGCGCATCTTTGCTCCTGTATAAGTGCAAAAGATAAGTGCGAAGAGCACGAAAGCGCCGTTTGGCGAACCGAGAAGGAATATAAGGAAGCACAAGCTCATTTTGGGGAGGCTTCAGATAAGCTGGAAGCACTTTTGGCTAAAGTCGGAAAGACTTTAGGGGAAGAAAAAGAGAATCCGACAAAAATTTCGGAGCTTGTCGGGCGTGTGACGGACGAGGCGGGAGCACTTTGCGAGGCACTTGCTTCACTTGACAGAGATATTGCGAAATATAAAGCACTTCTTGAGGAGCGCGAGAGGGACGTAGCAGACCTTGACGAAAAAGAATTGAGACGTTCTCTTACGCCCGAGCTTGTTGAAAAGCTAAATAGCGTCAATATAACTATGCTCAACCGCGAACACGAGTTCTTGAAAGCGAAAACAGAGTCGGCGGAGCAAAAGAAATATTTTTACGACCGCGAGCTGATAAGGTTGAGGGCAACCTCTGACGATCCGCTTGGCATAGAAACGCTTTTGCAGAAGACGGACGAAAGTCTCGCCGAGCATACATATATTCACGATGCCCTGACTCTTGCCGCAGAATCTATTCAAAGCGCGTCGGAGAGCATGAGAAAGAACGTAACTCCCCGACTTCGTGCACGTGCGAGTGATATAATGAGCAGCTTTACCGACGAGAAATATCTCGAGCTTGGAATAACCTCTGATTTTGATATAACCGTGAACGCAGGCGGCGTTACACGGCCGATAGAGGTTTTGAGTGCGGGTACGAGAGATGCGGCGTATCTTTCTGTACGGTTGGCTCTCATCTCCGTGCTCTACAGAGGAGAAAATCCCCCACTTTTGCTTGACGAGGTTCTCTCTCAGATAGACGACAAACGTGCGTTGTCTGTTTTGAAGATGCTTGAAGCTTATTGCGGCTCGGAGGCACAATGTCTCCTGTTCTCTTGCCATAAGAGAGAGTCGTCTATGATAAGAGCAAATGTGATTCGTCTTTGATAAAACCGAGCTTTGACGACATTTTACTACTATAATAAATAAAATTTTGATTTTTTTTAAAAAAAGTATTGCAATTGCAAAAAAGTATGGTATAATAAGGACAATAGCATGATACATTGAGACTGGGCGACGGCCCAGTCTCAATTTGTTGTGTGAAGAATTTTGAGAGAAAAACCGAAAGGAATAGGGTTTATGGCAAAAAAACAGGGCGGAAACGTTGTGAGTGCCGTAAGGGCGATAGCAGAGCCTCTCGCAGAGCAGTTGGGATATTTTATATGGGATATAGAATATCTGCGCGAGGGTGCACAGTGGTATCTCAGGATTACGATAGACAGTGAAGAGGGCGTTGGTATCGAGGATTGCGAAAAAATGCACAGAGCGATCGATCCTCTGCTTGATGAGGCTGACCCGATAGAAGATGCCTACAACCTTGAGGTAAGCTCCCCCGGTATTGAACGCGACCTGAAAAACGATATGCAGATACTTGCCTGCGAGGGCTGGGACGTTGAAGTGAAGCTATATGCACCGCTTGACGGATCGAAGGTATATAGAGGTGTATTGCTCGGTCTTACCGAGGAGGGCGATATAGCCGTAAATATTGACGGAGACGGGGCTGAAGCCAAGATATTCCCAAGGGCAAGCGTTGCAAAGCTGCAGACCGTTTATGATTTTGGTGCTTAAAATATTCATATAAATATTGAAAGGAAAGAAAAATGAATTCAGAATTTTTTACAGCTCTTGAGCTTCTCGAAAAGGAAAAGGGTATTCCGAAGGAGTATATGTTTGAAAAGATCGAGGCGGCTCTCGTTGCGGCTTACAAAAAAGAACATGGAAACAATATCAACGTGAGAATACTCATTGACCCTGCAAAAAAGGACGTTAAGGTCTATCAGCAGAAGACTGTTGTTGAAGAGGTCACAAATCCCGTTGCGGAGATCTCGCTTGAAGACGCTCAGGCGCTTTCAAAGCGTAATAAGCTTGGTAAGGTAATAGAAACCGAGCTTAAAACCAAAAACTTCAGACGTTTGAGTGCAGGCGCGGCAAAATCCGTAATAATTCAGGGTATTCGTGAGGCAGAACGCCGTGCGATGCAGGAGGCTTATGAAAACAAACGTGAGGAAATCATTACGGCAACTGTCAGCAAGATCGATACGGTCAGCGGAAACGTAATTATTGATACAGACACAAGCACTGCGGTTCTTCTTAAGAGCGAGCAGATCCCGGGCGAAGAATTTTACGTGGGCGACAAGATAAAAGTCTTCGTAACAGAAGTAAGCAAGGAAGCGAGAGGACCGCTTGTTACGCTTTCAAGAAGCAATCCCGGTCTTGTTCGCCGTATGTTCGAGCTTGAAGTGCCTGAGATACAAGACGGCATTATTATAGTCAAGGGTATTGCTCGCGAGGCAGGCTCAAGAACGAAGATAGCTGTTTGGTCAAGAGATGAGGACGTCGATGCGGTAGGTGCTTGTATCGGTAACAGAGGAATGAGAATTTCCGCTATCGTTGATGAGCTCAGAGGAGAGAAGATAGACATAATCAATTATAGCGAGACCCCCGAGGAATACATCAAGGCGGCGCTCTCTCCTGCGAACGTAAGATCTGTAACAATAGAGGGCGAACGCTCATGCAAGGTTATAGTTGACAGCGATCAGCTTTCACTTGCTATCGGTAAAGAGGGACAGAACGCTCGTCTTGCAGCAAGACTTACCGGCTATAAGATAGACATAAAGGCTGAATAATTCAAAGAAAAAAGAGGGAGGCGTAAAAGGTGGCAGAAGCAAAGAATAATCCCCGAGAAAAGAAACAACCCGAGCGTTTGTGCATGGGCTGTAACGAGAAAAGACCGAAAAAAGAGCTTATCAGAATAGTAAGAACTCCCGAAGGGACGATAGAGCTTGATTTTACAGGAAAAAAATCGGGCAGGGGAGCTTATTTGTGCCACGATGCGCACTGTCTTAAAAAAATACGCAAATCGGGCAGACTTGCAAGAATGCTTGAAAGTCCTATTCCGGAAGAGGTATGGGACTCTCTTGAGGAGGAGCTGACGCTTGATGGCTGAGAACGAATTAAACGAAGAAAAAAGAAAAAAGCTCCTTATGACTATAGGACTTGCCGCAAAAGCGGGAAAAATAATTTGCGGAACTCCTCTTATATGTGAAGGACTGCGGCAGAAGGGCAAGGGAAAGCCTGTTATAGTTCTCGAAGGGTCGGACACCTCGGAGAACACGCATAAAAGGCTCTCCGATAAATGTGCTTTTTATGAGACGCCACTCATAAAACTCCCCGCTTCGATGAGCGAGATATCGGCGGCGGTAGGGAAAACAAGTCTTGTGGCGGCACTCGGAATAAAAGACACAGGTCTTGCGGACGCAATTCTTAGCAAGTTGGATTAAAACGACAGAGATTTTTGATCTTCCCACGGGTCTTTCCCATACAAGAGGAAAGACGCATTCAAAAATTACTTAAAGCATATATCGAAAACACGAATTATTCATCTAAAAAGAAAGGCAGTTTCCGACGACGGAAACAAGGGTTTATTATATGGCAGCAAACACGCAGTATCAGTTCAAGGTGAATCAGCTTGCAAAGGATCTTGGCATCAAGGGCAAGGATATTACTGACTTGCTCGGCGAAAAGGGCTTTGATGTTAAGGCACAGGCAACGCTTGAAGCACTTGAATTCGGCGTACTTATTGATACAATAACGAAATCAAATCAGATCGAAAATATTGATGACTATATTGATGGAATAACTTATATTCCAACCAAGAAAAAGGTTGAAAAGCCTGCAGAGGAAGTCAAAGTCGAAGCCGAGGTAAAGGCGGAGGTGAAAGAAAAGCCTCAAACAGATAAGCCTCAGGCAAAGGAAGCACCTAAAGCTGAGGTCAAAGCTGAGCCAAAGGTCGAGGTCAAGGCAGAGCCTGTGAAAGAAGTGAAGCCTGCTGAGCCTAAAGCGGAAGAAAGAAAGCCTGCTCGTCCCGAGAACACTCATGTGCAGAAGCCTCAGAGCAACGATCGTGCAGAGCAACGCCCGAATTACGACAAGGGTGCGTCCCGTCAGGGTGGATTTAACAATCAGCAGACACAGAGGGGCAGCTTTGGCGGCAATTTTGAAAGAAAGCCTTTTGATCGTCAGAATGACCGTCAATTCGACCGTCAAAATGATCGCAAGGGTAGCTTTGATAAGAATAAAGGACAGCAAAAGGGCAGTCACTTTACTCAAAATATGGGCGAGGATTATGTTCCGAGTGCACCAAAGCCGAAGTTCCAGCCTCAGCCTATCGTAAGAGGTCAGACACCCAAGGGCGGTATTGCATCTCCCAAGCAGAGAGGAGCTACACGTGTGGTTGACACAAGAACAATATCCGTTGACCTCTCGAAATATGACGAAAGACTTGAAAACTTCGTGCCCGATGCACAGAAGGATATGAGAGGCGACCGTCAGAAGCTCAAGAAGCAGAACAACCGCGATCCTTACCGCAAGAATAAGGAAGAGTTTATAAAGAAGAAGCCTCAGGCTCCGGTGAAGAAAAAGCCGCTTGAGATCACGATTCCCGATGAGATCTCTGTTGGCGAGCTTGCTTCGAGACTTAAGGTCGTTGCGGGCGAGGTAATTAAAAAGCTTATGCTGATGGGTGTTATGGCAACGGTAAATCAGGTCATTGACTATGACACAGCTTATCTCGTTGCAGATGAGCTTGGTGCTATTGCAACAAAAGAGGTTGTCGTAACTATAGAAGAAAAGCTCTTTGACGAATCGGACGATGCCGAGGAGAGCCTTCAGACTCGTGCTCCTGTTGTCTGCGTAATGGGACACGTTGACCACGGTAAGACTTCTATTCTCGATGCTATAAGAAATACTAACGTTACAACAGGCGAGGCTGGCGGTATCACTCAGCATATAGGTGCTTACAGAGTTATGGTTGACGGCAAGCCTATCACCTTCCTTGATACTCCCGGCCACGAAGCCTTCACCGCTATGCGTGCAAGAGGAGCTATGGCGACGGATATCGCTATTCTTGTTGTTGCTGCGGACGATGGTATCATGCCTCAGACGATCGAGGCTATAAACCACGCAAAAGCTGCGGGTGTTGATATAATAGTTGCGATAAATAAGATGGATAAACCCACGGCGAACCCCGACGCTATAAAGCAAGAGCTTACACAGTATGAGCTTGTGCCTGAGGAATGGGGCGGAGACGTTATGTGCGTCCCCGTGTCTGCACTTACAAGACAGGGTATCGACGAGCTTCTTGAGGACGTACTTCTTATCGCAGAGGTCAAGGATCTCAAAGCAAATCCCGACCGCCGCGCGAAAGGTATCGTTATCGAGGCAAGACTTGATAAGGGAAGAGGTCCTGTTGCGACGGTTCTCGTTCAGAACGGAACTCTCCATGCGGGAGACATCGTTATCGCAGGCAGTGCCGTTGGTCACGTACGTCTTATGACAGACCATAACGGTAAGATACTCAAGAGCGCAGCACCCTCTGTTCCCGTTGAGATAATCGGTCTTGCCGAGGTTCCGAGTGCGGGTGACGAATTCCAGGCGGTTGAGGACGAGAGAATGGCAAGAACTCTGGCAGATCAGAGAAAGAGTAAGGCTAAAGAGGAAATGTTCAAGGCTAATGCAAGAGCTAACCTCAACGACCTCTTTGCGCAGATCTCAGAGGGTGTCAAGGATCTTAATGTTATCGTAAAAGCGGACGTTGGCGGCTCTGTTGAGGCTGTCCGTGCTTCGCTTGAAAAGATATCAAACGAAGAAGTTAAGGTTCGTGTTATCCATGCAGCGACCGGTGGTATTACCGAGGGCGACGTTATGCTCGCTTCGGCGTCAAACGCTATTATCGTCGGATTCAACGTTCGTCCCGATAAGGCGGCTCTTGACAGCGCTGAGCGTCAGGAGGTTGAAATCCGCACATACCGCGTAATTTACGAATGTATAGAAGAGATTACGGCTGCTATGAAAGGTATGCTTGCACCTAAATTCAAGGAAGCTTTGCTGGGTCATGCAGAGGTGCGTCAAACTATCCACGTTCCCAATGTCGGTACTATTGCTGGTTCTTATATTCAGGACGGTAAGGTTACCCGTGCTTCGCAGATCCGCGTAGTCCGTGATGGTATAGTTATTTTTGAAGATAAGATATCCTCTCTCAAGCGTTTCAAGGACGATGCAAAAGAGGTTGCCGCAGGCTATGAATGTGGTATCGGCCTTGACCGTTTCAACGATATAAAGGTTGGAGATATCCTTGAAGCGTATATAATGGAAGAGATCGAGCGCTGAGGAGAGAAGCGTTTTGAAATGTGACGAAAAATCGTGCGGTGCGATAGTACTGCGCAAAGACACAAAAGACCCGAGTCGCCGCTTTCTGCTTGTTATACGGCAACACTCGCATGGCCCTATCACATTCCCGAAGGGACACGTTGAGCCGGGAGAGAGTGAGATAGAAACGGCGGAGCGTGAGGTTTTTGAGGAAACGGCGGTTCGGATAAAAATAAATTGCGGCTTCAGGGAAACCGTATATTACAGACCGAACCCCGAAGTCCTCAAGGAAGTTGTATATTTTCTTGCAGAGACCGACGACATAATGACGGTTCCGCAAAAGGGCGAAATTGCAGAAGCTTTTTGGGTAGATGCAGAAAAAGCCGGAAAAATAATAGCTTTTCGCAACGACAGACGTTTGCTCGATAAGGCACTTGAATATATCAAAAAGAATTTCGGCGTCGATTCGGACAAGCTCGAATATTCTGAAGAAGTAAAATGAGAAAAACGCAGGAATGACATTCGCTTTGTTTATAAAAACGAGGAGATTTTATGAGAAACAATAGATTAGGCTTATCAAGAATGTGCAATATAGCTCTTTTTGCGGCGATCATCTGTGTTTTTTCCCCTTTTACTGTTCCTATAGGAGCTGTTCCGATAACGCTTTCGCTTTTTGTGATTTTTTTGAGTGCGGTAGTGCTTGATTTTCCCGATTCCGCTATAGCTGTTGCAGTCTATATAATGCTTGGAGTTTTTGGGCTCCCGGTTTTTAGCGGTGGCAGGGGTGGATTTTCTGTCATTATCGGGCCCACGGGCGGTTTTATTGTTGCCTATATAGGTGCGGTGATCATCGTAGGACTCCTGGTACGGCTTACCTCGGTCAAAATTTTGAAATTCAGATGGATAGGATATGCAAGTGCTTTTGTATTTTGTCTTTTTGGACTTGTTTTATGTTATCTTTTAGGTACTGTTTGGTATTGTGTATATTCAAAGGCCGGTTTCGGCGAAGCTCTTAAAATTTGTATTCTTCCCTTTCTGCCTTTTGATATGATCAAGTGTATTCTTGCTTCATATATTGGGATCGAAATACGTTCTGTGCTTATATCAAAAGGTCTTTTGCAAAAGAAAAATTACAAAAAACAAAAAAACACTTATAATAATGGCAAAAAATGAAAAATACTATTGATTTTTTGTCGAAAAAGTATTACAATATTAGTCAAATGTTTAACAATGGCTTTCGGAGGCAAAACATATGAAATTCAGAAAAATCGGTGTGCTTACCTCGGGCGGAGATGCTCCGGGTATGAATGCGAGCATAAGAGCTATAACGAGAACAGCACTTCAAAACGGTGTTGAGGTCGTTGGAATAATTGGCGGATATAGCGGTCTTATCAATGAGAATATAAGACCTTTGACTGCTCGAGACGTTTCTAATATTATAAATCTCGGAGGCACTTTGCTCAAAACCGACCGCTGCGACGAATTCAAAACAGAGGAAGGTATGGCGAAGGCTATTGAGACCTGCCGCAAAAACCATATCGATGCTATCGTTGCAATAGGCGGCGACGGCACATTCAGAGGAGCAACCGATCTTACAAACAGAGGAATTCCCTCGATCGGAGTTTCCGGAACCATTGATAACGATATTTCCGCAACCGACTATACCGTTGGATTTGACACGGCTATGAACACCGTCATTGAGATGGTTGACCGTCTGCGTGATACCGGCGAGTCGCATGCAAGATGTATGGTGACCGAGGTAATGGGGCGTCATTGCGGAGAGATCGCTTTGTTGACGGGTATAGCGTCGGGTGCTGTTGGCATAGCTATTCCCGAGATAGAATTTGACGTTGATGCATGCGTTCAGAGAATGATAGAACAGAAGGAAAACGGCAAGAGAAACTTCCAGATAATCGTAAGCGAAGGCGTTGGAGGAATTGATTCCGGCTTTGGAGATAGACTTGCAAAGACCATCGAGGAAAGAACCGGTGTTGAGACGCGCTTTAACGTGTTGGGACACGTTATTCGTGGCGGAATTCCTACTTTGCGTGACCGCCTGGCAGCAACTCGTATGGGAGAAAAGGCTGTTCAGCTTTTGCTTGAAGGCAAGAGCAATCTTGTTGTTTGCGAGATAGATTCCGAGATAGTACCTGTTGATATCAATTACGCTCTTATCCTTGACCGTATGTACAAAAACAAGCTAAAGGACGGAGATCTTGATAAGTTCACAGCAGAGCAGGTCGCAGATATGCGTGCCTTCTGCGAACGCAAAAACGCATACGTTCGTGAGCTTTATGACCTTGCAAACGCTCTTTCAAAATAAGTGAATAAAACGTGTAAAAAGGTGTCTGTTTGATAGAAAACAGACACCTTTTTGTTAATTTACCGATCATTGTTGGCATAAAATTTGAATACAATGTTAATATTACTCCGCAAAGCATTGACAAAGCGATGGGAAGATGCTATAATGTCTCAGCACACACTGTGCTGAGATGCTTCGATAAAGCAGTTTTTAAGAGAAAAGCTATTTTTGAAAATTATATAGCAAAATAGGGGCAAACTAATAACAAATTAGAAAAAGCAAACACTCTTTGCTATATTTTGAAAGGATATTTTGATATGAAAAGCGATATCTTACATGCAAGAAAAGAATTTACAAACGTACGGGAATTGGTCGAATGGGCGGCAGATACACATGGCGAAAAGATCGCATTTTCTTTTAAGGAAACGCCTTCGTCCTCGGAGATAAAAAAGATCGATTTTATAAAGCTTCGTGATGACGTTCGTGCTCTTGCAAGCTCGATGCTTCAGATGGGCTGTTCTGGAAAGCATTGCGTTATAATCGGAAAATTTTCTTATCAGTGGGTGGTAACGTATTTTGCGGCTCTTTCGATCGGAGCAGTTTTAGTTCCTCTGGACCGAGATTGGCTCGCAGATGACCTTGCAGACACAGCTATGAGAGCAGATATGAGCTTTCTTTTTTGCGATGAAGATGTTTCGGAAAAAGCAAAAAACATCGCCGCGAAAGCAAAGCTTTCCTCTCCGGTAGTATATTTACTTGCAAAAAAAGAAGAAAACAGTCTTTCCTCTCTTATAGAGGCGGGATATGAGAAATTTCATGCTGCAAGGGGCGCGTATTTCAACACTCTCATTGATCCGATGAGACTTTCGCTTCTCGTTTTCACCTCGGGTACTACGGGAAAGGGAAAGGGAGTTATGCTCTCTCAGAATGCGATACTATCTGATATTTCTGCGGTGATCCCTTATATAGATTTTGCCGATAAGACGGTCGGAGTTTTACCGCCTCACCACACTTACGGCTCAAGTACTATGATCATAGGACACGTTATGATAGGTGCTGAGGTCTATATCTCTTCGGGCTTGAGGTATATCCAAAAGGAGCTCAAGGAGCAAAAGCCGGGACATTTGGTGCTTGTTCCTCTTTACCTTGAAACCTTTTATCGCAAGATCCTTGCAACCATCAAGGAAAAAGGCAAGGAAGACGTTCTCAGACGAATGATAAAGCTCAGTAACAATTTGCGCAAAACAGGAGTTGATGTTCGCCGTCAGCTCTTTGGGTCTATACGTTCTGCTTTTGGCGGTGAGATTAAGATGATAGTATCCGGTGGAGCACCTATAAATCCGGAGATCATCAGCTTCTTTGAAGCTATCGGAATATCAACGATAAACGGGTACGGTATTACAGAGTGCGCACCTATTGTTGCGTTCAACAGAAGCAGACGAATCGTTCATGGAAGCGTTGGTAACGTTATTGATATTGATACTGTCAAGATCGACGAGCCTAATGAGGACGGAGAGGGCGAGATTTGTGTCAAAGGCCCGAACGTTATGCTCGGTTACTACAAAGATAACGAGGCAACGGCAGATGCGATAGATAAGGACGGATATTTCAAGACCGGGGACTATGGTAAGATGACAGACGAGGGCATACTCTATATCACGGGAAGAAAGAAAAATCTTATCATACTTTCAAATGGCAAAAACGTTTACCCCGAGGAGATAGAAAATGAGCTTGTAGCGACTCCGGGAGTGCTTGATATTATTGTATATGAGGGAAGCAGTAAGCGTGGAATGGAGCATAATGCCATTGTTGCGGAAATATACCCCGATAAAGAGTATATCGAAAAGAATGGTATCACCGATATAAAGGCACACCTGAAAGCATATATTGATGAGTACAATAAGGGAGCAGTTCCCTATAAGAAGATAGGCGTTCTCAAGGTAAGAGAAGAGGAATTTCCCAAGAATACGCTCAGAAAGATAATGCGTTTCAAGCTTGATACTTCGATTGAGTGATGTAACGAGACAAAAGGATAAAAAAGCTAAAAAGGAACAGACACTGTATGGTGTCTGTTCCTTTTAGTTTGGCGCATGAAACTGAAAAAGATAACAATCATTTTGTGTGAATGTTAATTTTTGAAATATAATCGTCTAAAAAGCGGATTTCTTTGTCAATATTAGGCTTGTCATATGCTGGGGCAAGTAAAAACTCATCAAAATCGCCGTGTTTATATATTAACGACATACAGATATATCTATCGAAAAGATACTTATCGTAACCATTATATTTTGCAATATATGAGCATATCCAAAGGCTTTCATAAAACACATCCATTTGATTATATTCAGCCTGGTAATCCGTCAGTTCCTCTTTAGTCATTTGAATTATGTAATCCGTCATACTGTCAGAGTTCATTTCTTTGGGCTTTCTTTTTTCCAAAAAATCAGTATTACCTTCAGCCAACCACCGATATTGATAATCCACCTTTGCCACATATTGCCTATAATCATTATCTGTATTCAGATAATTATCTTTATACAAATTGTCTGATGTAATAGTTATTTTTGAATTTTGGTATTTCATAAAATCGATTCGGTCATATACCTTATGCTGTATAAACCACGTTTTTTCTACCGGATACGGTGCCTCGGATTTTTTGAAAAAGCCTGTTCTAATTACGTTCCCAACGTATAGCCAATCTTTCCAAACTAAAATTTTATCTCCTGCTTTGACAGAATAATCATAACTCATATAGATATGCTCTTTTGAACGCTCTGTTTTGCCGTATCGGAATATGACATAATAATATTCGGTGTCTTCGTTATCCAATTCGTTTTTTGAGAAAAACTGTAGCAAATCAATAATGGGAAATTTCTTCTCCACTCCATTGCAATCAACAACCAGTGTTTCGCCTTCTTCTCCTGATTCACGAGGGATAATTCTAACTAATTTTCCGTTTGTCAAGTCGTCTGAGCCATCGCACTTGATTATTACTTCTTCACCGATATATTTTTCGAAGTTCATGGATTCTCCTTTCTTAGCAAAACACAAATAATCACTCAAGGAGTTTTGTTTTACTGGAAAAATATTTCTTTATGACAGCATAATTTTTATGATTTCGGCGTCGGTTTTCCGCATACCCTCAACGGCAAGACGGCTGACGTTACGTATCGTATTTTCCACGCCTTTGCTGACGATGCCGTCACCGCCAAAGAATTGACTTCCTTCTCTGAACATCTGCATACCAAGGATTCCCGCTTCCACAGCCGAGGCAATTTTCGCGGCACAACTCGCCTTTGCTCCGTCGCAGATAACTCCGGAATTGATGGCAAGAGAATTGACCACAGTATGTGCTACCTCGCGGAATTTACCGCCCAAAAGATATGTTATCCCTGCCGCCGCGCCGCACCCCGCACTGACTACTCCACAGTAAGCACTCAGAGGCCCGATGCCGCTTTTTAGATGCAACGTTACAAGATTTGAAACCGCTAATGCTCTGTAGGTTTCCTCCTCGGACGCACCAAGCTCTTCTGCATAGATTATCACAGGTACTGATGCGGTAATGCCCTGATTGCCTGAACCCGAATTGATGATAACCGGTTTTTCGCAGCCACCCATACGGGCGTCAGACGCGGCTGCCGCATAGGCCTTCGCCCGTGTGACAACGTCGTCTCCGCCTGTTTTGAGGATAACTTGTCCGATACGGGCGCCGTAGTTGCCTCTCAAGCCTTCTTTTGCGATCTCCATGTTGCAGGAGATCTGTCGATCGAAAATATCTTTTACGTCTGCGACGTTCAGAGCATCGGCAAATTCTACGATTTGCTCCACGGTCAGCAGGTCTTTGTCTTGGGAGGGGGTATCGGTGGTCTTTTCTTGATTGCGGTGGTAGACAGTTTCTCCGTCTTTTTGAATACAGACAACATTTGTGTGATCATCGGCTATTCTGCAGCTTGACGTATGGCTATTGCCCGATAGGGTTATGTAAATATCAAAGAGAGCACCGGATTCCGATTCCCGTACCGTGAATTTTGCCTTTTGCAGATATTCCGCAATCTGTACCTGCTCTTGCTCTGTGACTCCACTTATGACTAACAATTCACGTTCCGGCTCGCCTGCGATAATACCCGCAGCAGCCGCCGCCGAAAGACCGTGAAGCCCGCCTGTGTTCGGTACTATCACGCTTTTCACGTTCTTTATTATATTAGCACTTACGCAAATATCCACCGTTTCAGGCAGAGAGCCAAGCTCTCGTGCAGCTATCGCCGCCGCATAAGCTACAGCAATAGGCTCGGTGCAACCCATAGCAGGCACCAATTCCTGCTTCAGAAGTCGTAGATATGCGTTGTAGATGCTTTGTTCCATAAACTTATCTCCCTTATCCTTTGCTAATAATTATATCAGAAATCGCAGTTTACTTATTTTTTCTTGTGGGCAACTCGCTCCAGAGAGTGAATCCTAAAATCAAGATACCACCGATGATCTGGGGGAGCGTCATTCCTTCATTTAACCATATTACGCTTACCAAAACGGCAACGAGAGGGTCTATGTAGCTTAAAATAGCAACCTTCTGTCCCGGCAATTCCTTCAGGGATGAAAAATACATACAGTATGTGATGCCAGTATGAACCAAACCTACGATGAGCAGGGCCCCCCAGCCGATCCCGTCGAGTTTTTCGAGGGTAAACCCACTTGTAAAGGCAACGTAAATCACAAGCACAACAACAGCTGACAGAAATTGAACGAAGGTACGGTGAAGTCCCGTAGCACCTTTTATAAATTTGTTTAGTAGCATAACTGTCGCATAAAACGTAGCAGCCCCCAATCCGAATGCAATCCCCAGAAGGTCCTGCTTTCCGCCTCCCATAGTTCCCGTGATCATCACAAGTCCTGCGGTTGACATAACAAAGCAGATTATCTGTTTGCAGGTGAGTTTTTCCTTAAAGAACAGAGGACAGACGACCATAACTATAACCGGTGCGAAATAGTAGCTCAAGGTTGCCACAGATACAGTTGTGTATTTATAGGCTTCAAAAAGTAGGATCCAGTTTATGCCCATAGCTGCACCGGATAGCAAGAGAAGCAGTAAATCTTTTTTCAGGCTGACAACGGATATCTTCTGCTTTGTTACAAGCAGGAAGCCGCCGACTAAAGCTGCCGCCAGCACCGCACGATACAGAGCTAACTCACCGGAGCTGACATCAATATTTCGCACAAAGGGTGCTAACGTACCGAAAATAAACATGGCTGACGCCATCAGGCACTTTGCTGTGGTTTCTCTTTTCATAAACAGTCCTCATTTATTTGTTAGACAAAATCTGTCGAAAAAATTCAAATTTGTTGAGTCTATTATATCATATGATTGCAGATTTTTCAACATAGTGTGCTTTAATATTTAGCTCAAATTCTCTAAGAACGATAAAAACGGATAGGATATCTATAAAACCACTTTGTGAAAATGGAAACAAAAAGACCGAGGTTGCCGAGGCTTCGGTCTTTTCTGTTCTGATATCTGAATTGTTGTTGCTTTTTAATACGCGAGGTGGGATTTTTCATTGCCCACTCGAAAATATAGTCGCAGACGGCTCTGAGCACTCGTGCCGAGCCGACTGCTTCTTATTTTCTCCCTTTTCGCCCTCGCTTCATCCGCCACCGGCGGTGCTCGGGCTCAAAGCCCACTCCCTCCTTCGGAGGTCGTGGAAGTAAATCACGCCGTAGGCAAAAAATAACACAGACCTTTCGGTCTGTGTTATTTTTTGGTTGCGGGGATGGGATTTGAACCTCATGACCTCCGGGTTATGAGTTTGGGGGTCGTCGATTTTCGCCAATAAGATTAAGGCTTTTGTTTTTCCGGAGTCTTATTTTACTTGACAAGTTGCGTAGGAGTGTAGTATAATTAGTGTAGTCTAAACAGTGTAGTACACATTCTAAAAATACTGCTTCAAGGAGGTCAAAAAATGGCAGGTGGATCAATCAGAATTAAAAACGGAAAGTATCAGTGGGTAGGTTACCTCAAAGACAAAGGTGGCAAGATTTGTCGTCCAACTAAAACCTTCAACACAAGAAAAGAAGCGGAAGAATATAAGGCCTTACAGGCAAGCATTCCCAAGCACGTGGAAAACGTACGAAACAAAACAAATTACACTGTCGAGGAATTTTATAAAATCTGGCAAAAAGAAACTCAATGGACAACAGAAAAATACTATAAATTCACAACCACGAATAACTGGAGAACACTCTTCGCTAAGCATATCCTCCCTTTCATCGGCAAGGAGCATCTCCAAGCAATAGACTATTCCAAGCTTCAGGAACATTTTAAGTGCACAAAATTGAACCGAAAGACCTATAGAAATATACTCCAAGCGATTAAAAGTATGATTGCGTTTGCAAAAGACCTCAATGAAAATCTGATTATTGTTGATAATCTTTCGAAGGTCAGGATAACAGCCGAAAAAACCCCGACAGAAAAAGTGTACAACATAATGAGCGAAACAGACTATACCGACGTCATCAATTATATGACGGATCACAAGCTATATTATGCTAATTTGATATCCTTTTTGCACGAAACCGGCTTGCGTATAGAAGAAGCACTGGCTTTGACCCCTCTGGACATTGCCTACGAGAAAAATTATATGCGCGTCAGCAAAGCTATCAAACGCCAGAATGTCAGCGATACAAAAGATGATAACAGCGATCCGAATACGCAAATTATTGTCAGCGAATATTTGAAAACCGGATCCAGCTACAGAATTATCCCTCTCAACGTTCACGCTAAACGTGCGCTAAACAATCAAAAAGAAATGCTTCGTGAAAAGAAGATAAAAACAAAGCTTCTCTTCCCAACAAACAAAGGAAAACCCTCTGATGCGAGAAACGTTTTACGGTCTTTTCACAACTCTATAAAAGCCTGCAACAAGACTCGTGCAGAAGAAAATCAAATACCAATTCGTGGCTTACACTCACTACGAAAAATGTGTTGCAAACGCCTAAAAGATGAGAGCAAATTCGACTGGGATCAGATTGCGAATTTTCTGGGGCATAGCACGCCCGAAGTTTCTAAAAGATACTATTATTCCGTATCCGATGACGATATGACAAAGTTAGCACAACAAATGAATGCAAACGACCCACGATTGGCGCGAGAGAAAGAATTGACTGATTTTGCCGGTGCGGACGGCGATGTCTATTTTGAAATCAGCGACCAAGAAAAGGAACTTATGAAAGAACTTCACGATTTGGACTTTTAATTCTTCTCAAGGAAGCTCCCCCATCAAATCAATATTTTTCTCGCTCGTTGATTTCCTGATTTTTTTGTGCTATAATACACATAGAAATATAAGAAAGCCACAACCGATGAAGGATTAAAAAGGAGACCGTTTAGATGATTGATTTTGCAAACATAGAAAAATACAAAGAAAACAATCGAATTGAAGCAAAAAAAGCGATCGGTGGTCTGCCGCGTAGCATTTGGGAAACCTATTCTGCATTTGCCAATACTCTCGGGGGTATTATTTTGCTCGGTCTTGAAGAACACGCAGATAAATCCCTGCGCCCTGTGGAATTACCCGATCCCGAAAGATTGATAAAGGACTTTTGGGACATTGTCAACAACACGAATAAGGTGAGTGCAAATATTCTTTCGGATAAAGACGTTACGATTGAAAACATAGACGGAAAGCGTATCGTAGCTATCCGTGTACCACGTGCACAACGTAGCGATAAACCCGTATATATTGACGGCAATCCTCTTTCGGGAAGCTATCGTCGCAATGGCGAGGGAGACTATAAATGTACTAAAGAGGAAGTTCAGGCCATGATGCGCGATGCTGCGGTGAAAACGCAGGATATGGTCGTTCTTGAAAATATGGGGCTTGACGTTTTCGACTACGACAGCGTTAAACGCTACCGTATCAGAATGAAAAACTACCGCCCCGGCCACGTTTGGGAAGAACTCGAAGACGCTGAATTTTTATATAAGCTTGGTGCGGTTGGCAGAAGTGCTGACGGAAAGATGCACCCCACCGCTGCAGGACTTCTGATGTTTGGCTACGAATACGAAATCACAAAAGAGTTTCCTGCATACTTTCTTGATTATCAAGAACAGTTTGATGCCAATACTCGTTGGACAGACCGTATCGTGTCATCTTCGGGCGATTGGAGCGGTAATATTTACGATTTCTATTTCCGTGTTTATAACAAAATCACACAGGATATAAAGGTACCGTTCAAGCTTGAAGGTGGCGACCGCATTGATGACACACCTGTTCACAAGGCACTGCGCGAAGCGCTTGCCAACTGTTTGATAAATGCCGACTATTACGGAAGACAAGGACTTGTCATCATAAAAAAGAAAGACCTTATCACCCTTTCAAATCCTGGAGGCTTCCGCATTGATATTGAAGCCGCAAAGAGTGGCGGCGTTTCCGACCCACGAAATAGCGCACTGATCAAGATGTTCAACCTTATTGACGTCGGCGAACGTGCCGGTAGCGGTATACCAAATATTTTTAACGTATGGAAAAAGCAAGGGTGGGTAGCGCCGGTTATCAACGAAAGGTTCGATCCAGATAGAATAACTTTATCGTTGGTAATAGGCAAAAGCGGCGATAAAAAAGCGGCGATAAAAAGCGGCGATAAAAAGGCGGCGATAAAAACCCTCGCACACAAACAAGCGATCGTTGTTTATCTCACCGAGAACGTTTCCGCCAAAAGTGCAGAAATTGCCGAGCTTCTCGGTTTGAAACCTACAAGAGCCAAAGAAATCCTTGCAGAGATGGTTGACGAGAAAATTATCGTTGCTGAGGGTGGAAATAGAAATCGCACGTATATGTTGAAGGCGCAAAATGGAAAGTAAAAGCAAAGCGGAGGAGTGACATGCCAGGAGTTCTGATGGAAGAGAAAATGATTGATAATCCTATCATCGAAGGCGACTTTTTAAATAGACATGGGTTCATAACACAAGTAAAAAACGTAATAGAGGTACTTTCACGAAACGAAAAAAACGGTTGCTTTGCGATAAGCGGTTGCTGGGGTATAGGAAAATCTTATGTCCTTGACAAACTTAAAAAGCAACTTCTTTTTGAACAAGACCAGGAACGTGCGTCAGACAATTATTTCGTTTTTCATTTTAACTGCTGGGAATACGATTATTACGAAGAGCCGTTAATTGCAATTGTTTCCGCAATGTTAGATGAGATAACCACAAATGAAAACCTCTTCACGGAAACAGCGCGGGAACACATACGTAGCGCAGCAAAACTCATATTGTCCAAGATATATGAGGTGGGTTCAAAATGGTTGGAAGCCCAAACGGGAGTTAATCCAAAAAATATGACAGATGCATTGTCTGAAATACACAATGATGCAACAACGAAGATTAGTGAAGCACATCAATATGATGAGTATTTGAATTTTAAGCAGGTGCTTTCAACCTTGCGTGACAAAATAGGAAAAATTGCGGCAGAAAGAACAGTAATATTTGTTGTTGACGAGCTTGATAGGTGCATTCCAGAATACCAAATAAAGGTTTTAGAGAGGCTTCACCACGTATTTAATGGGATAGACAACATGCAGGTTGTTTTGGCAGTAGACAAAGCCCAACTCGAGAGAACAATACAAAAAATGTTTGGCGAAAAAGTAGACACGCAAAAATATCTTGCAAAGTTTATCAAGTTTGAGATAGAGCTTGACGAAGGGACTTATAGTAGGCAATTTGAAGAACTACTTGGGTATTACTTCGATCAGTTTAGAGACACTACTGATCCTCTTATTGCTGAATTCAAGGAAAATATTTTTTCTGGCATAACAATTCGGGAAAAAATTGAAATAATAGAAAAATGTCATTTGCTACATAATCTTCTCAATCGGGACGATGAGAAAATGTTCGCTGAGATTATGTGTATAGAGCTGTTTTTAGCGGTTGTTTCCCATACAAAAGCCCAATTGCAAGACAATAAAAACTTCGTTGATTTTTCGGGTATGTTTGGTCCAGAATGTACGCAGGGATTAAAATTCTTGCGAGAAAAAATGTCTTGCAGAACCAGGAATTTCGGCGAGGGTGAAGAGAATTTATATTGTGTCTCAGATGGAGGACGAACATATATTAGAACTTCAGATCTCTGGGGAATTCTACTTGGAAGTTATACAATATTTGCAAACATTGAAATAGCAGGGTTCTTGAATAGCAACAATATTATAGATTATGTCAAAGATTATACGCGGCAGTTTTGTAATCTGTTGAAAACCATAAAGTAAATAAAATCTCATCTCTTGTTTAGCGTTATTTCAAATATGCAAGCAAAATCGCAAAACAAAAAAGGCTACGGATCACTCCGTAGCCTTTTTTTCGCGTTCCATTACTTTGCACATTGCATTAAGCATCGGAAGCAGATCCGAAATGCCAATCATATGCGTATAGTTTTCCAAAAGAAAAAACTGGAACGTACTTCTTTCTGCCACCGAAAGGGTTTCATATTTTTCAAAAAAGGTTGCCAAAAGATTCTTTCCCTTCTCACATCTTATATGCGCCTCAAACGAAGGATACAAGCATACAGGAATGTGAAGTTCTACTGGGTGATCTCCGTTTATGCCATAACGCAACGTAAATGTTTCTGTTTTTCTGTTTTTCATTTTTCTTCTCCATTTCTTTTTTCGAACACTATAGACAACTCCAAAATCTGTATTCGTTCTGATAATAGTATGCAAGAAAATGAAACAAGAAAAAGTGTAGGTTTTCAAAATGGCATTCCCATATCTGATAATATCTCGATGCTTTTTGCAATTTTTCTGTCATCATTGCAAAATCTGATAACGTCATTCCAATCCTTCAGCTTTTCTCCTCCTTTTCCGGGAATATCCGGAGGAAGAATACGTGGGAGATCATTGTGCTTACTGTAACAATAGTCTCCGGATTCATCGCGATCAACAGCGATGATGACGTTTTTATATTTACTACGTATTTTATCGATGGATATGTCTTTAAGTCCTCCAATCGAAACAAATGCCGGGTTGTCGCCAAGATATTTACGGTATAATGCCATAAGACTGATTGCGTCGATTGCAGACTCGCATACGTAAGCCGTGTCGCTATCTGTATTTCCGCAAGCCCAGTATGCTCCGGGGGCGCACCCCTCTGCGTTGCGACGGAACTTAATATCTGACGTACCGACTATCTCCGCATAATTCCCGGCACCGTCGTAGTGGAATACGCAGTTTCCATAATCCTCCGATTGATATAACAATTCCGCGTCAAACAGCTCCTGAACTATTTCCGCAGGTATTCCACGTTTCACCGTTAAATACGCCCATACACGCTTATAAATATCTTCGGTAGGATAGGGCAAGTGGAAAAAACGTTCTTTTGCATTGCGCGAAAGCTGATGCTCTTCCAGCTTCATACCCGACTCGCCCGCGTGAGCACACAGCTCACGCACCGCGTCCTGAAAGGACATATGGAGAAAATCCATCAGAAACTGTATCTGATCCCCTCTGCAATCGGGTGACGAATGGCGAAAGAAGCCTCGCTCCATAATTACTAAAGAGTCGTGGTCGGGGTGGACAAAACGGTCACGTCCCACTTCCTCAATCAATTCCGGGTGATGATTGAACAGATATTCAATGAGATTTACACCCTTAGCCTTTTCTTTCAACTCTTTTCCTACGTTGTTACTCATTTTTTGTCTCCTTTTATTTTTGGACATAAATACACATACAGATCTAAAAATACAGAACCTTAAAAACACATATCAGAAAACAACACATCATTAAGTTATAATTATTCCATAATTTAGATCGAAAATGATTTTGCCATTTTTATTTATGTAAATGTTTTACATATGTAAATATTTATCTATGTAATATCTTATGTTATTCATATTTATGTACACTAAGAAAGGGAGTAATAATAAAAATTGCATACTGATAAGGACTGTTTGTAAAACAGCCTTTTTTATTTAAGTAGCTCCGGAAACTGCATTGTTTTGTATAAGTATTATGACAGAAATCAAGAACAAAGAGTGTGACGCATTTTTCAAAACGGTCGAAAATTATCCCCTTTTGTTTTCTGACATATTATAAGTAACAGAGATTTACACAATAGGAGTGTCAGATCATCTGAAAAACAAAATTGGGAGGGACAGAAATGTCAAAAAGCAAAAGAAAAACACACGACAAAATCTATATGGAAGTCAATAGTGTACGGCAAAAGGATCCGTATCTATTACAAGTGCCCGATCATTTTCGACACATCTTAGACAAAATGTCCGGTGTCGAGTACGTAGTCTCGGACTACCGCAATAGCGCCTGCTTACTTAAAGTTTTCTGCGATGAATTCTGTGATCTGTCCGATAAGAAAAAACACAAGTTTGAAATGCTTATCAACAGCAAGGCGGCTCCCGTGAGCAGTATTGCCGATTTGCTTTTCATGGTTTTACAAATCGACAAGTACTATGTGCTGCAAATAAAAGATTGCAAAGCCTTAGGAGAGTTCCATATCATTTCCGCAAAACAAACAGACCCCGAGAGCTGGGTAGCGCAATCGACATTCGATGACGCTGAAGAAGTGGGCAGAAAGATAATGAAGCTTGAAAATGGAAAATTTTTCAGGGACATTATGTAGGAAAGTACTATTGTTGGGCTGAGACAGATGATTAAGCGCGGCGCCTACCATACGGTAGGCGCTGTTTGCTTTTAACGGTAATTACGTTATGGACGTAATTTCCCCTCAATATCCAGCCTCTTCATCGCAATATGCGTCCATAATAACGTCACTATACGTGTAATCATTATAAATTGTATACTCTTTTACAAACCCCGCGTTGCCCCTCTTAGAGGTGACTTGATAATACGTAAAGCTGTAGATTTCTCCATAGGTTCTGGGTTCCACACGCTGAGCCTTTTTCTCAAACTCCGTGATCGCCTTGTTCATCTCCTCGCTTGTGGTGTTCTCTCTGTCAATTGTTGTAATCATTTCAAAAATAGTCATTTTTCTTATCCCTTCTTTTTGTTGTTTTTTGATTGTACCAAGAGTATGAAAGAAAGAGAAAACAAAAAAGTGCTTTTGAATGAGTAAAAAATGCGATTTTTTCCTTGCGCTATGTGAGATGAATTTATTACATACTTGTGATGGGAAGAGTACTATAGCGTATCTCTACCCCCGAAGGGGCCCTATGGAAGATCCCCCACCGAAGTGTGTGGGGATCTTCCAATAGGGATAGGTCTCCCTCTGTAAGTATATACTTTCGCTATCAGAAAAGAGGTAAAAATGGCAAAAGAATTTAGTGTGACAATCACCGCCGGAATAGGCTCGGAAAGACATAACCACAGTTTTTCATACCGTCAAACACTCCCGCACGTTAACGGCTCCTCCGAAGACATCATCGAGCTTGTCCCCTACTGCAGCTACGAGGAACAGATCAACGAAATAATGAAACCGTACATCGACGAGTATAACGAGAGACAGAAAGAAAAATATAAAAAGGCTTGGGAAAGATACAATTCGGGTGTCATAAAATCCAAGCCTAAAAAGAAGGATTATAAAGAGGTTACATATGAATATTACAACGAGCACAAAAACGACGCAAAAAAGAACCCTAAGACGGGAAAAGTAGAAAGAATCCCGATATTCAGATCTCTTATTCTCGGCATCGGTGACTGTGAGGACAGACAATCCGGTAGGATCACAAAAGAAGAAGCGGAAAGGATCTTACGCCGGACAATTAAGCAATTTCAAAAGGATTTTCCGTGCTTCAAAATACTTGGAGCCACCTGTCATTGCGATGAAAAAGGCTTTTTTCACTGTCATCTCGATTACTTCATTTTATATGAAAAGGAAAACCCGAAGGGGCTAAAGGTCGGCACAGGTCTCGAGGCTGCACTGGAACGTATGAATTACGCGCCCGAGCAATCGATTGTTAATGGGCGTGATAAAGTACCCCTGCTGTTTAACGCTATGCGTAACCAGATCTACAGAGAGATGGAAGCAGCAATGGTAGCGGAAGGTATACGAATGCAGTACGGCGTCTCGAAGCAAAAAGAACCAGATAAGAACAGCGGTAAAAATCAGCGCCTCAAGGACTGGCAGAAGACGCAAGACGCGGTCCGTGAGCTACAGCACAATAAAAACGCAGCACTTGATATTCTTGAACGAGATAAAGTCTCTCCAGACGATCTAAAAACGGCCTTAACTACTGCCATAGAGATCACGGATAAAATTGATGAAATCGAAAACAGCCCCAGAAAACGGGTTGACAAAAACAAAGTCATCGTCGAGTTTCGGCTTCTCGATCAACTGCGTAGTTTTGTCGATCGATTGATCTCCCTCATTGCAGTATTTCTTCAAGATCGAGACGAATATAAAAACAAATACGAGGCATTGAGAAAAGAAAAGAATGATCGAGAGGCAGAAACAAAAAGCAAAAAAAGAAGCCCCCAAAAGCAGGAGGCTCGATAAAAAAGCGACGAGATCCGGTCTCGTCGCTTTTGTGTTTTGCTTTTTTCATGTGTATTCTTGGCATTTCGGGGCGTAAGAAATGCTTGCTTGTTTTTAGGACAAATAAGCGTGATCAAGCTTCATATTTTTCTCGTTAACATCGTTTTCGAGATCGTCACCGTAAAATTCCGTAACACCAAGTTCAGAATCAATGGCACCCTCATATACCTCTATTCGTATCTTGGAACCAATATTGGCTGCAACATCCAATCTGACGTATGAATCCTTCACAATGGGTACGGAATAATATTCGGCCCCGTCGATAACGATCTTCAGATAACACTGTTGGGTGTTTTCCGTTATAGCGAAGCATAGGGAGACAGTTTTCGTCTTGTTCTTTATGTCAAAGAAATATTGTCCATCCTTGTTACATTCAAGGTTAAATATTTTAGTATCCTTGGTCTTATCAAATTCATTGCCGTGATAAACAAGAAGATCGGCTTTTTCTGTCGCAAGCTTATTCAGCGTAGTGATCTGATAGTATTCATTGTTCAGCGGATCCGGCTTGGGTGCTACGTAAGGCTCTGTATCAGCAGGAACTCCGGGAATTTTGATTACCGTATCAACTTGGATAGCGGAGATATTGTTATAAAGCAGAATATCCGCGGCGGAAATTCCATAGTGACCGGCAATACCCTCAATAGTTGCTCTTTCTTCGATCTTAAGTAGCGCAAAATCAACTGCATAAGGCTTCACAGTCGACTCTGCCCCGGGGATCTTAAGCTCATCGCCTACGCTTATTTTAGATATGCCGTTATAAGTAAGAATATCTACCTCGGGCACACCGTAATAGGCCGCAATGTCCGAGAGCTTTGCGGTAACCTCAACAATGTAGGATGCAGACGGAGTTACCGAGTGGTTTATGGTATCGGGGCAGATGCCGTCTGTAACGTAGTAAGAGGACGTTCCCCATTGAGGTGTGAAGCTTATGACGGTTCCCTTGGCTGCGATCACAGTAAGCAAAAGAGTCTCACCACGGTTTATCTGCTCGGTGTAATAGATATTGCTGCCTATTTGTATTTTGCAGTAACCGGTAGCCGCATTGCCGTCGGCCTTAATTTCAAAGGTGTGTTTATCTTCAAAAACAAGAGGACAGATATAAGTGTTGGTTTTTGTTTTATTTACCGTTACGGAATAATATGCACCCGATATTCTGGAGTTCTCGGTAGATACGTCCGTATAGAAGCGCGCAAGAGTCGATGCAGCTAATACCACAGTACACGCAAGTATCGTCAAAAAAGATGCGGCGATCTTACGCAGAAATACTTTATCCGAAAGCTTTTCCTGCTCTAAAGCAGTAGAAGGCTTTTTATATATCTTTTCGAAAGCCCAATTTTTCAATATCTTTGTCCTCCTTTCGTTATTTTTCTAATATTTCAGCAATCAAAAGGCACAAACACAAGATTTATGCCCTTTGATCACCGCCCAACCCCCGAAGGGGTTGGGTAAGAGATCGAATTATTTTACGATCGCGTTCTGAGTGTTACCTGTTACAAGCGTAGCTACGTTATCTGCGGTGATAAGTACGCCGTCAAGGTAGCAATTCTCAAGTGTAACTGCTGCACGAGCGTCTATTTCGTAGCCTGCTTCAAAATTACAGTTTACAAAGGATGTAGGAGCATAAGGACGGCAGAATGCGTATCCCGAGCCCTCTCCGAAGCTACAATCAACAAATGTTGTGTTACCAAGTGTTGCAGCGTAGCTGGTCCAGCCGTTAAAGGTACAGCCCGTCGCTGTAAGTCCCTGATTTGTACCCTGGTCACAGCTGATAGTATATACAGGACCGTCGATAACGACGTTTTCAAGAATTACGGGAGCGCTGTAAGTGCTGTTATGGTTGATGAATATTCCGCGGAAACCGCTATTGACAGTTACGTTTCTGATAGTACCGCCTGTGATGTTTATCGCAGAGTCCCAAGTACCTGTTGCTGTGGGCACACCAAAAGTATTTCCGTTTCCATCGAAGATCTGACCGTTGTTGATGCTAAGTCCGGTCTTACCGTACGCATTGGACTCGGTGGAAGTCTTCTCAACGTCATCCATCAGAGCAACAATGTCATCCTTCTCAGCATTCTGCATTGCCTCAGCAAGGGCGTCGGCATTTGTTACGTAATAGTCTGCAGCAAAAGCATCCTTGTCATACTGATTACCGAAGCTGTCGCTCTCGTATGTAAACTGTGCTGCGAGAACGTTGATACCGAAGTTGATAGCAGGAGCGTTTACGCCGTCGTGATTAGCCTCGTTGCCAACTGTCTCAGCCATATCTACCTTTACGATAACGTAGTGTTCATCACCAGGAAGAAGCTGTCCTCCGTCGCGAATAACGTTAGCAGACTTGAATGCCGCTTTGCTCTCGTAAGCAACGCTGTTCTCGCCGCCAAATGCAAGACCGAGAGTTATGTCGCCGATAGCACCTGCCTGCTGAACAAGTGTGCTTACAGTGAGAATGTTGGAAAGAACTATGTCAGCACCGTCCTTTGTCTTACCCGCTGTTTCGCTGACGATATTCATCTTTGCAGAATACTTCAGAG
>JAFYLR010000002.1 GCA_017550115.1 Clostridia bacterium
GAGAAGCTCGGAAGGGTTGGGGGGAATATCTCCCGAAGGAAGAACGAACCAGTTATCAAGCAAATGAGTCTGAATCTCGGGAATTTGTGTTGTTTTGCCTCTCAGCAGGTCAGCAAGACCGGGACTGCTTTCTATGTCAAGCTTCTTTGCAATCGAAGGAATTCGAAGGTCTGCGTCAATAAGAAGCACCTTGCTTCCCTTTTCGGCAAACACATAAGAAAGGTTTACTGCCGTCGTACTCTTTCCCTCTCCTCGCATCGAGCTTGTTACGCCGATAACCGGACATTTTTCGTCCTCGGGGAGAGTAAAGTCAAGGTTTGCACGAATCAGTTTGTACTGTTCGGTCGCCGTAAACTCAAGATTTTTGTGAAGTGTCTTTTGGTTTTCGCTGTTAAGCGGCGAAAGATGTCTGTGTTTCTTCTTAAATAAACCCATTTTTATTTCCCCCTTCCTTATTTATCGGCACTCTTTTTCTTTTTGGAATAATATGCGTAAGATCTATTGCCGGTATTCAGAAGATCGGGGACCTTACCGAGTATCGGGTAATCGTAAGTTCTGAGTATGTATTCCTCGTCGTGGATCGTATCGTCCATCAGTGCAAAGGCAACAACCACGGCAACCGAAAAGAGAATTCCAAGTATAAATGCTATGGCAGTATATTTTGTAATGCTGGGAGCGACCTTTTCCAGATCGGCAATCGCCGAGTCTACAACCTCCATTGATGCGCCGTCGATGATCTCTGAAATTCTTACAGGAAGAACGTCGGCAATAGTGTTTGCAATTCGGCGTGCTTCGTACGGATCTTCGCAGGTTACCGTTACTCGCATAATTTCCGTATCGTTGGACGGAGCGTATTCGATCATATCCGAAAGCTCTTTCCAGCTGTAGTCAACGTCCGCTTTTTCTATTACGCGTTCAAGCGTACTGCGGCTGTCGAGAATTTCGCCGTAGGTTCTGACCAGACTCTGCGCCGCTGTAAGCTCGGAAGCGCTGATGCTGAAGTTGGTATTACCAAGCGATATAGAGCTGTTATTAACATACAGCTTTACAGATGATGAGTAAGTCGGAGCAATTGCAAATGCAGATATTGAAAAGCCTATCGCAGCTGCCAGTAATCCGCACAGAGCAATTAACCACGCCTGTCTTGCTAACGATTTGACAATATGTAAAAGGTCGATCGTATAATATTCCTTGTTGCTATTCTCCGTTTTCTCCATTTAACTTGCTCTCCTTAATATATCTCTATATGCAGATATTTTTATAACTTATATTAAAAATCTGTGTTTTGCGGAGCAACACACATTCGATCGCATAGCCTCCACTTGCGAGTGGGCACACTACGCCGCATAGATTATAGCACAATTTTATACCATTTTCAATAGTTATTTGAGCAAAATTTAAATGATTTTTACAAAGTTTTTAAAAAAGTTTTAGCTTCTTCCAAATAAATCCAAATTAAGAACGTGAAGAGGCGCAAACAACCGCGCTACCGCTGATTTTATAATCACAAGTCCGTATATGGACACCGAATATTCGCACGATCTTCCCGACTTCCGCCGCGCCGTTCAGGAAAGGGCAAAAAGTCTGTAAAGAAGAACGAACTTGAAAACCCTTTTTGTAAAAAGTGTTTTCAAACTTTCCCAAAAACTTTTCTGGAAGGGAAAATGCTTATTTTGAATAACAAAAAACTACCGCAACTTCAAAGTTTCGGTAGTTTTTCTTTTAAGTAAAAAATTACTTGTTGTTGATTGCAGAAGACATAGCAGCAGCCATCTGTTCAGCCTGCTCCTTGATGCGGTCTTCTTCAGCCTGGTCGATCTGAGCCATAACCATTCCCTTGAATGCGTCGGGATTCTTGATTCCGGCGAAGTTGAAAGCTCCTGCAGCTGTTGTGATCTTAACGTTACCATAGTTGAATATCTTTCCGAAAAGACCGTTAGATACTGCAACGTTCTGAACCTTGTTAAGAGGAGCATCAAGAGAGTTGCTGTTTATAAAGCCTACTTTACCAACGATTCTCTTGTTTGTTATTGCGAGTTCTGTGTTAAGGTAAGTGATAGTTGTTGCGATGGCTTTAAATACAGGAATAAGAAGAAGCCAGCTGAAAAGAAGACCAAATACCCACGCGAAGATAAGCTGAAGAGGATTAAGCTCTGCTTTCTTAACGATAACCTCGTTCTTGTTGAGGTTCTGTTCAACGTACTGTCCCATGTGGAACACCTCCAAAAATATTAATAAATTTATGAATAAAAATTAATTCACGGACATATTATAACCTAAAACAGGTTAAAAGTCAATAGGAATTTTGTTTTTTTGTATAATAAATTTAATAATATTGTCAAGGAAGAAAATTATGTACCGCAGAATCCGTGATTTAAGAGAAGATCGTGATCTTAATCAGACTACTGTTGCGAAAATGCTCGGAATGTCGCAAACGGGATATTCCAAATACGAAACAGGAGAAAATGACGTCCCGACCGCGATACTGATTAAGCTCGCCGCTTTTTACGATACGAGCGTGGACTATATTTTGGAGC
>JAFYLR010000012.1 GCA_017550115.1 Clostridia bacterium
TATATCCCTTTACAAAGGATGAGAAAAAGACGCTCAAAGGTCTCGATCTTGAGATCAAGAAGGGCGAAAAGGTCGCATTTGTTGGATATAACGGCGCAGGAAAAACTACGCTTATCAAGCTTCTTATGAGACTTTATGATATCACAAGCGGTGAGATCCTTTATAATGGACGTAACATCAACGAATATGCTCCCGATAAATACCGCGAGCATATTGGTGCGGTGTTCCAAGACTACAAGGTTTTCGCGGCGACCATCGCAGAGAACGTCATAGGCGGTGAATATACCGATGCAGATAAAGACGCGGTTATGTCTGCGCTCCGCGCGGCATCTTTCGATGAAAAGCTGAAGCAGTTACCAAACGGAATTCACTCGCAGCTTACGACGGAGTTCAGCAAGGAAGGCGTTGGTCTCTCGGGCGGTGAGTCGCAGAAGATAGCAATCGCAAGAGTGTTTGCAAGACCTTTTGAGCTTATCATTATGGATGAGCCTTCAAGTGCACTCGACCCTATTGCTGAGTATGAGCTTAATCAATCCATACTCAAAAATGCCGAGGGTAGAACAGTTATCTTTATTTCGCACAGACTTTCTACCACGCGAATGGCGGATAAGATCTATATGTTCGACGGCGGTGAGATCGTCGAAAGCGGTTCTCACGATGAGCTGATGCTTCAGAACGGGAAGTATGCTGAAATGTATCGTGTGCAGGCAAAAAAATATAGAACGGCATCATAAGAAATAAATAATTTAAGCGGAAGTCGCTATCGAGGTACAGAAATGTACTAAGATAGCGGCTTTTCTTTTTGCAAATTTTTAGAAGAGTGTCGGGTTTTGAACTGTTTCGATGCCTACTACTTAGAGGAGCTTCGTGCCAAGATGGCGCGAATGTTGAAAACGGTTGCCCTTTTGGGCTTGTTTCACCGGCTACCTATTAGAGAGATATTTTTGCCAAATTTTCAAAAAAGTCAATAACGAATAGTAGAGGGATGAAAACAATCTGTGAATTTTATCGAAAAGGGTTATATTTTTGCCGTTTTCGCTGGCTACCAATTGAGGGGAGTTTTTAGATCAGAACTGTTATAGTTTGTCGCGTCTCAAATTGAGACGCGCGGTAATTTGAATACTACTCCCATAAATTTATTTCTCGTATGATGGCTAATTTTTGCCGAAAAAGTTACCAACTCATAAGCAGGAGGATCAAGTAAATAATTTGTAAACTCTCGATTTTTAAGGTTTATTTTTTCAAAAAAAGTAAGCAACGAATAGTGAGGAGATATGAAAACAATTTGTAAACTTCGCAAAAATAGTTTGCTCAAATCGCAAAAAAGTAAGCAACGAATAGTAGATAGCAAAAAAGTTGCCCATCAACCTTATAAATAATGCCGTTTCGCCGGCTACCACTTAGAGGGGAATTTTATTTTATGAAAACCATTTTGTATTTCCGCAAAAAAGTTCCCAATTAAATATTAGTGGGATATCGGGTTTTATGCGTTTTCGTTGGCTACCTATAGAGAGAAAAATTTTTAGGCAAATCTCAAAAAAGTAAGTAACGTATAGTGAAGGGAGTATATTTTGGGAGCTTTTATCGGCTACTACTTGAGGGTATTAAAATTTTTCGATTATTTTCAAAATTCTGTGACAGTGAAAATTAGAGGGGTATATTTTCGATGCTTTCGCTGCCTACCTATTGAGGGGACATTTTATCGCAGGACAAATTCAGCGTTTTCGATTCGGTATATAAGTGAGCAGATCTCGCGTCTCAAATTGAGACACGGACGTGTGAGGCAATCATTGGGCAGAACGGATAGATAATTTGAATACTGCCCCCACAAATACATAATCGCTATCCGAGAGAAAGGAGGATGCGGACGGTGATAGCGACGAGAATTATGACTCGTCGTGTAGGAAGACATTCGAGCGAGTGAGAATGTCTTCAACATAGAAGCGTGGTGCAAGCGCAGATGCAACACGCTGTCTCCGAAGGTGAGCACTTCGGAGACATAGGCTGCCACGTCAGCCTATGCCCTCGGCAGAGCGCAATGGACTTTTGATGCGTAGTGTCAAAAGTGCCTTTGCGTTACTTTTGACAAAAGTAACAAAACCTACCGAGTCGCTCGTTTCACTCGCAAAAAAATAACCGTGCCTTGCGGAAAGAACGGAGGTGAAAGTATAGACAGAACAGTAAGCATAACTCTCGGGAAAGGATGCCTTACCCACAATAATCGCAGCTTTATCGCGGAAAATGTGGACGGAAACAGATCGCATCTGAATGTGACCTATTGCAATGTACCGTTGAAAGAAACCTATCACAAGCTCTTTGACGAAGCACTTGAAAAGTACAATGCCAAGCAGAAACGCGCTGACCGACGTATCCCCGATTATTACGAAAAGATACGTCTATCCAAGCAAGAAAAGCTGTTCCACGAGGTCATCGTCCAAGTGGGAAACGTTGCGGATATGAGTGCCGTAGGCGAGAACGGCGAGCTCGCCAAGCGGATACTCGATGAGTATATGCAGGGATTTATCAAGCGCAACCACACCTTGCACGTATTCTCGGCGCATTTGCACATGGATGAAGCAACACCGCATCTACACATTGATTTCGTTCCCATTGTCACAAACAGCAAGCGAGGATTGGAAACGCGTGTGTCCTTGAAGCAAGCATTATTAACTCTCGGCTTTGAGGGCGAGGGACGAGAGAACACGGAAGGTACACAATGGACGGAATCCGAGAAAGAGCATCTTGCAGAGGTAATGGCAAGATACGGCGTTAGGCGCATCGATGTGGATAAGCCGCACGAACACTTATCGGTGCTCGATTACAAGAAGCAAGAGCGTACTCGCGAGGTAGAGGAGCTTACCGAGCAGGCGCAGATGTTGCAGGAATCAAACGATTCTATGCGAGAAAGCCTTGATGAGCTCAAGGACGAGCTATCCGAGCTTAGTGAGGATAAGGACAACATCCATCTTGAGATGAGCAAATATGTCGGCGAGGAATGGGAGTTGCCCGAAGTGCCACCGCTTATGAGTGCAAAGACCTATCGCACGAAGATCGCACAGCCGTTGATTACCAAGCTCAAGGATGTGATACGAAAGCTTATCGTCAACGTAGTCGAGATCTCAAAAATGTGGAAACAAGCATTGAACGAGAAAAGCCGCTTTGCCGGGCGTTGCAGAGATTTGGAGCGAGAGAACGATTCTTTGCGTAAGGATGCCAAGAAGTTTGGCATAGTGCGGGACAAGCTCGGTGAGCAAGAGGTACAGAGTATTTTGCAAAAAGCAGAGGAAGAACGTCTCGCAAAAGAAATTATCAAGCAGCCGTCCCTTGTGGGAGGCAAAACCAAATTCCGTGATAAAACTCGCGGCAACAGATAACAAAATCAAAATTATTTTTACAAACGAAAGGAATTATTATCATGACAAACAACAATTACAACGTACAGACCGACGAACAGATCGCAAGAGATATTTTGAGCATTCTCCCCGATGCGCCCGAAGATCCTAACAAGGAGCCTACCGAGTCTCCCAAGGTGTTTATGCTCCCGATCAGACAACTCAAATCTTTTCAGAATCATCCCTTTAAGATCGTTGATAACGATGAAATGAAAGATCTTATGCACAGTATCCGTGATTACGGCGTTATGACACCCATTACTGTTTACGTTAACAAGAATGCAGAGTATGAGATCGTATCGGGACATCGCAGAGTATTCGCGTGTAAGATGCTCAAAATGACCGAGATTCCCGCCATCATTATGGATTATGACCGCGACCAAGCGGTTCTTGCAATGGTGGACAGCAATCTGCACAGAGAAAAGCTATTGCCCTCCGAGAAAGGCTTTGCCTACAAGATGAAGCTTGAAGCACTCAAAAATCAGCATCGTGAAATGGAATTTGAAATGCAGATGAGAAGTGACGAGATTCTTGCCAAAGAGGTCGGAGAGAGCCGCGCCACCATTCAGCGACTTATCCGTATTACCAAGCTCATCAGCCCTTTTCGCGATCTCTTGGATTACGAGTGTATGACCTTCGGAGTAGCGTATGTTTTTGCGGGATGCGATCCCGTAGGGCAGGACATGCTGTATTGCTTCTTCCACGAAAACAATATTTATCCGAATCTTGAGCAGGCAAAGGCACTTCAAAAGCTGTGGGAGAGCAATACTCTCACGATTGAAAACATCCGAGCAATTATGATCCCCGAAGGGAACGGCAAGGAGGTCAAAGCTCCTAAAGCGGAAAAGGAGAAATCACCCAAAAAGGAAAGCGTCAAGTTCGGGGTGGACGAGCTCTCGGATTACTTCCCGGGAATGAATGCCGCCGATATGAAAGCAGAAATGTTTACTATTCTTGCAGAGTGGAAGGCAAAGCAGAGCGTGACAGGAGGTGAAACCTATTGATCAAAGGAACTGACAGAAATATTCCTCTTTCCGAGTTGCACCCGTTTAAGGATCATCCTTACAAAGTAGAGGACAATATGGAAATGGACGCGCTGTGTGAGAGTATCGGCAAAAGCGGGTTACTTTCGCCTATTATTGTCCGTCCGAGAGACGAGGGTGGTTATGAGATTATATCGGGACACCGCCGTTTCAGAGCGTATCAACGGCTCGGTATGACCGAAATCCCGTCTACCGTCTGTGAAATGACCGACGAAGAAGCAATCGTCGCAATGGTAGATGCCAACCTCCACCGCGATCATATCCTCCCGTCCGAGAAAGCCTTCGCCTACAA
>JAFYLR010000013.1 GCA_017550115.1 Clostridia bacterium
AAAAGAACGGGTGAGGATATGAAGCTTTTTCTTGACGGAAATATTCCGATAAACAGATATTACGTTCAGATGCTCTGTATGATTTACTTTCCGGGTGTTAAATTTTCGGAAAGTCCTGCCTCGGAGGACGACGGTCTGCAGTTGATGCTTAACGTTCAAAGAAACGAGGATATCGTTCGTGCTGATTGTACATTAAAGGTTCTGGGAAAAGAAGCAAATACAGTAAAAGAAAAATCGGTAGGCGATGGAATTACCGAGGATAAGGCAACAAAACTTGCTATAGGTGCGGCTATGCTCGCTCTCGGTGAGGAACTGCTTTCATATCGTCCGTCTTGGGGTATGCTTATCGGCGTTCGTCCTTCAAAGGTTGCGATGGAGAAGCTACTCGAAGGAAATAGCGCTACAAAGGTCAGAAAAATACTCAATTCCGAGTATTTTGTTACGTTAAAGAAAGCGGCTCTTGCAACAGACGTTGCAAAAGCCGAGAGAGCGATAATCGGAAAGCCGGATAAGAAGGATTGCAGTATATATGTTTCTATACCTTTCTGTCCGACGAGATGTGCCTACTGTTCGTTTGTTTCATATACTTCAAAAAAGTTGCTTTCTCTCATTCCTGAGTATCTTGTCCGTCTATGCCGTGACCTTGAAGCTACGTTTACTATAGCCAAGAGGCAGGGACTTAATATAAAAACGATTTATATAGGCGGTGGAACTCCTACTATTTTGACGTCTTCCCAGCTTGAGATGCTTCTTTGCAAAATAGCAGAATGTATAGACGTTTCAAGCCTTGAGGAATATACGCTTGAGGCGGGCAGACCCGATACGATAGACGCAGAAAAGCTTTCTATTGCCGCAAAGTACGGTATAACCAGAATCAGCGTAAATCCGCAGACTCTTTGCGACAAGATTTTGACGGGCGTCGGACGTAATCACACATCTGAAGATTTTTACCGTGCTTATGATATTGCAAGAAATTCAGGCATAAAATATATAAACACCGACCTTATCGCAGGACTTCCGGGGGATAATTTCAAGACGTTTTCGGCAACCTTTGACAGTATTCTCGATCTTGAACCTGATAATATAACGGTACATACTTTCTGTGTTAAAAAATCTGCGGAGCTTATAAATAAAGGTGCGGAAATATTTTCACGCAAGGGCGGAGATGCAGTGAAATGTGTTGATTATTCACAGCTTCGTGCCGCTCAGGAAGGTTATAAGCCTTATTATATGTATAGGCAGAAAAATACCGTTGGAAATCTCGAAAATGTTGGGTT
Source organism: Clostridia bacterium (assembly GCA_017550115.1). Classification (GTDB taxonomy): domain Bacteria; phylum Bacillota; class Clostridia; order Oscillospirales; family CAG-272; genus SIG710. Next base: position 1,278 of record JAFYLR010000013.1, read on the forward strand.
TGCCAAGCCCGGCTCCGAGGGACTCTACAATATTTATATGATGGAAGAAGTACATACAATATTGGCGGCAGGTGCGGGAGCAGTTACCAAATTAGTCGAATATAAGGCTCCGGGAGAAGGAAAAATACGTATTAAACGTCTTTTTAACCCCAAATATCCATTTGAATATCTAAAGCAGGACACCACCGATGAGATAGCGAGATGTGCGGAAGAATTTTTTGCATCGGTTGAGTCGGCTGAAATTGATAATTACGGAGAATGATTTAATGACTGAAGAAAAGTCTGTAGGCTCAAAGAAGCTATTTTTGTCGGGGGTTGCGATAATGACCCTCTCGACTGCGCTTGTTAAGATAATCGGGCTGCTTTATAAGATCCCGATGCTGAATTACCTCGGCGCTGAGGGAATGGCATCTTTTAATGCCGCATATGACATTTACACAATGTTTTATATGGTATCAACGGCGGGACTGCCCGTTGCGGTTTCTATTCTTATATCGGAAAACCGTGTAAGAGGGAACGTAAAGAACATTAAGCGTGTGTATCATATAACTCTTGCGTTGTTTTTTATTATAGGCAGCTTGGGTATGCTTGCGATGATGCTCGGATCGAATCAATTCGCTCAGTGGATCAAGATGGACGATGCGGCATACTGTATCGTTGCTATTGCACCGACTCTGTTTTTTATTTGTATTTCAAGCGCAATGAGAGGATTTTTCCAGGGGCATCAGATAATGGCACCGACTGCAGTCTCGCAGGTCATAGAGGCACTCGGAAAGCTTGTTCTTGGAATATTACTTGCATCTTGGGCTCTAAAAAAGGGATATTCTACCCCCGTAGTTGCTTCTTTTGCGGTTCTGGGACTTACGATAGGCGTTGCACTGTCAATGCTTTATCTGATTATAACAAAAATTTTTTTCAGAGCAATGGGCGTACAGTCAGCTCCGGAGCTTGACGAAACACTCTTGCCCGAAAGTAAAGGCTCGATCCTCCAAAAGCTTGTAAAAATCTCGATACCGATAACTATCAGTTCGTCGGTTATGGGCATAGCTCGTTTGGTTGACACTATGTTTATTTCAAGACGACTTCAAGATATAGGGTTTACTCAGGAAGCTGCGAAGGTCTTTTACGGTGCTTATACCACGCTTGCGGTTCCGATATTCAATCTTCCGCCTGCAATCATCACGGGTATCGCACTTTCCCTCGTTCCAATGCTTACATCGGCTATCGAAGCAAAAAGCAGGGAGAAAGAGAGCATGGTCCTCTCTTCATCTTTGAGGATATGTTCACTATTTGCTATGCCATGTTCTGTCGGTATATGTCTTTTCTCAAAGCCGATACTTGAACTTATTTTTTCGGGGCGTACTGCGGATATAGAGATTGCGTATCCGCTTCTTGCGATTCTTGGGATTTCAGTGCTTTTTGCGTGTCTTATGACGGTTACAAACGCTATTTTACAAGCGTATAAGCAAGAGCTTAAGCCTATAATTTCAATGGCGGTAGGCGCACTTATCAAAATAATTTTTGATTATTTTCTTATAGGTATAAACGGTATAAATATTTACGGTGCGCCGATAAGCACTTTCTTGTGTAATGCCACCGTTATGGCGATGAATTTCTATTTTATAAAGAAATATGCGGCAGATTTTGAAGGGATCGTCAAGCTTTTTTACCGTCCTTTAGCAGCTGCGGTTGTTTCGATCGGGGCGGCGTTCGGACTATATACGTTCGTATGCTTTGAGTTTGGTGTGTCCAGGCTTTATACAATTGCTTGTATAGCACTTGCAGCTTTGTTGTATCTTTTTGTAGCACTTCTTTTCAGAGCTGTTGATGCAGACGATATAAAGATTTTGCCAAAAGGAGAAAAGATTTACGCCCTTCTTCATAAACTGAAGCTTTTGTGAGGCAGAAAGGATTTTTCAAATGAACAGAAGTGAAAAAATCGAATATTTGAATAATAAAAAAACATATGACTTTGATGATCTGTGCATGATAATGGAGCTTCTTCGCGGAGAGGGCGGTTGTCCTTGGGACAGGGAACAAACGCACGAGAGTATCCGCAAGGATTTTATTGAAGAAACATATGAGGTCATTGAGGCAATAGATAAAAAGGATCCCGAGCTTCTTCGGGAGGAGTTGGGAGACGTGCTTTTGCAGGTGGTTTTCCACGTGAGAATGGAAGAGGAACAGGGAACCTTTGTTATGGGTGATGTTCTTAGTGAGATCTGTGCAAAGCTCATACACCGTCATCCGCATATTTTCGGTGACATTATTGTCGATAACAGCGATAAAGTCCTTGAAAATTGGGATAAAATAAAGAATGAAGAAAAGCAGAGGGAGACGGTTACCTCAAGACTTCGTTCTGTGCCACCGGCTCTTCCTGCGCTTATGAAGGCGGCAAAAGTTGGTAAAAGAGCTTCTTGTTTTGATTTTCCCGATGCACGATCGGCTTTTTTGAAAATAAAGGAAGAAACGGACGAGGTGGCTTTGGCGATGGAGTCACAAGATAATGACCATCTTGAAGAAGAGATAGGAGATCTTCTGTTCTCTGTGGCGAATTTTGCGAGAAAATGCGTAATAGATCCCGAAATGTCACTCTCTAATTCGACAAATAAATTCATAAACCGATTTGAAGTTTTAGAAAACGAGGCGGAAAAATTGGGGAAAAATGTAGAAAATATGTCGCAAAACGAGCTTGATGAGCTTTGGAACGCTAAAAAAGTGGATAATTTAACAAAATAATTAAAAAAATTTTGATAAACCCCTTGAAATTGGTACAAATTGATGATATAATACAAGATGTTAGTCAATATAGACGACGTGTTAGTCGTTTATATCTATCAAAAAATGAAAGGAATGGTTTAATCATGAACAAGACCCAACTCGTTGACGCAGTTGCTAAGGCAGCAAATCTTAAGAAGGTTGACGCTGAGGCTGCAGTTAATGCTGTGACAGGCGCCATTACCAACGCACTCAAGGCTGGAGATAAAGTACAGCTTATCGGCTTCGGTACATTCGAAGTTAAGAACAGAGCTGCAAGACAGGGTAGAAACCCCAAAACCGGCGCTCAGATCACAATCGCTGCTTCTAAGCATCCTACTTTCACAGCAGGTAAGGCTCTCAAAGATTCTGTAAATTAATTCTGATAAATTCGGCAGACTTACAAAAGTCTGCCGAATTTATTCAAATGAAAGGTCAATAGCAAAATGAGACTTGATAAATTTCTTAAAGTGTCAAGAATAATTAAAAGACGTACGGTTGCAAACGATGCCTGCGATACAGAACACGTAAGCGTTAATGGAAAACGTGCAAAGGCTTCTTATGACGTAAAGGAAAATGATATAATAGAGATAACCTTTGGACAGAGGACACTTAAAGTGCGAGTGCTTGATGTGCGTGAACACGTGGCAAAATCAGACGCTTCTGCTCTTTATGAGGTTATCGAATAAAGGTCATATTATTTTTGCACTCTGCATATAAAATAATAAACCTCCGACATTGAAGGTCGGAGGTTTTTTGTCAGGAGGGCAGATATGAATGAACAAATAAGACCACATGATATAATTATAAAATCAAGGGCTAATATGGAGCTTTGCGGTGTGCTTGACGTAATAAGCTTTGACGAGCAGAGCATTTGTCTTGAAACGTCGATGGGTGAGATGGTGATAGAGGGGGAAGAATTGCACGTAAGCTCTCTTGATACTGATAGGGGTACTATAATGCTTGGCGGGAAGATCAACGGTTTGTATTACAGTACCGATAGCGCAGAGGGTAAAAAAGGACTGTTTGGGAGACTTTTCGGCTGATGGAAATATCAATGCTTTCCTTGGGGAAAATGGTTTTATACGCATTTTTCTTAGGGGTTGGATTCGGAGTGCTTTACGACGTCTTCAGGATAACGAGAGTAGTTGTCGGTGTTGAATATTTGGGGGTGGCTAAAAAAAGCACAGATTATCTTTACTCTCGTAAATATCCTTTAATAGGAAAGATAGAGAGACGGGAGAATAAGGCAAAGAAATATTTTCTTGATATTTTTGTCGGGGTAGGGGATATAATTTATTGCCTTTTTATCGGGGGTGTTTTTTGCATTTTTTTATATTATTCAAACGACGGGATTTTCAGATGGCACGCTCTTGCCGCCGCCTCTTGCGGATTTTTTATATATTATAAAACTTTAGGGGCAATTTTAATAACTTTTGCTGAAATTATATGCGTTTTTTTGAAAATTATTTCAAAAATTTTGCTTTTCGCTATTGCTTTTCCATTTAAGTTTATGTATAATATAATTATCAGCATATTGAAGGCTCTTTTTAAGCCGATAGCAAAGTTTTTTATTTTGCGGTATAGAAGAATCGCCACTAAACACAGAATGAAGGTTCTTTTAGCCGAAGCAAAGTCTGGTTTTCTTGAAAATCTCGTGAAAGGACAGGGTTTCTGAAATGCAGTCGGGTACAAAAAAACATTCCGAAATGAATATTTTTGTCAGATTTGCTGTGGTCATTTTTGTGATAGCCTCGCTCTTCAGCTCTGTCAAAATTCTGATGAAATACAATGATTACCGAGACAAAACAGAAAAGCTACAAATCGAAAAAGAAGAGTACGTTGAAAATATCGAGCGTATTGAATACGAGCTTTCTCTTGATTTTGATGATGAATACGTTATTCGTATCGCAAAGGAAAAACTCAATCTCTGTATGCCCGGTGAGTCTGTTTATTATAACGATCTTGATTAATTTTGCGACCGCCCGTATTTTGCTTTGACGGGCGGTCTGTCTATATATTGGGAGAAAAAATGAAAATCAGAGAAATAGATGTAAAAATAATTGAAGATAAAATTGCCGAGCTTTTTGTCTGTGCCAATCAATTGTTGCCCGATAGCACCTGCCGTGCTATCAGTTGTGCTAAATCTATCGAAAGAAATCCCCTTGCCCAAAATGTTCTCTCTATTATGGAAGATAATATATCAGCGGCAAAGGAACTGGATATTCCCGTCTGTCAGGATACGGGTATGGCAGTCGTATTTCTTGAGGTGGGGCAGGACGTTCATTTTGTCGGCGGAAATATTACTCAGGCGATCAATCGAGGAGTAGAACGTGCATACGTTGACGGGAAACTTCGTCTTTCGGTAGTCGTTGATCCGCTATATGAGAGAAGAAACACTAATACTAATACGCCAGCTGTTATACATACGGAAATAGTCCCCGGAGATAAGGTCAAGATAACTGCACTACCCAAAGGGTTTGGAAGTGAAAATATGAGTGCGATAAAAATGTTTACACCTTCTGCTACCGAAGAGGATATTGTGAAGTTTGTTACGCAAACCGTTAGGGAAGCAGGGGCTAATCCTTGCCCTCCAGTAACGCTTGGAGTAGGTATTGGCGGAACTTTTGAGATGGCGGCACTTCTTTCAAAAAAAGCTCTTGCGAGAGATGTTGATGACACAAATCCCGATGAGAGATATGCTTCTCTTGAGGAGAAAATGCTTGGAGAAATAAATAAGCTTGACATCGGACCTCAGGGATTTGGCGGTGATACAACGGCACTTTCGGTTAAAATTGAAAAATATCCTACGCATATTGCCGGACTGCCGGTAGCAGTCAACGTATGTTGTCACGTGCACAGGCATATGTCTGCGGAAATTTAGGAGAAAAATGAAAGAAAATAGAAAGACAAAACTAATTTTGTGTATATCTTTGACGGCTGTATTCTCCGGAGTCATAGCGGTGGTAGTAGCTGTTTGTATGACTGCTTTAGGTGGGAACAGTGTGTCTGTCGCTGTGCCTATCGACACCTCTTTTGTGTCGGATACCGAAGAGGTGCTTGACTCGGAAAGCGAAACGGTAGATATTGATACCGTGATCGATAGCGAAACTGAGGAAATATCTGTATCGGGACCTGCAAAAGCGGAAGAAATGCAAGTACAGCTTGATGCGTATCTTTCGGATATAGTGCTTTGGCTTGAGAAGTCTATACCTTATTATACTATGCCGGAGGAAACTGACGAGGAGGGGAACGTCACAAAGCCGTCCTTTTCATATCAGCCTAAAGTTACTTTCTTTTATAAGGATCTTTTAAGCGGCGTTAGTATGGCATATAATGAGGACGAGGTGCTATATACTGCGAGCATAATAAAAGAGGCTTATATTCTTTGGACACTTCAGCAAATCGAGGAAGCAGAGAATGAAGGAAATGCCGATGGAAGCAAATATGATGTGAACAACATTTTTATTTATACCGAGGACAAATACAAAAGCGGTTCGGGAATAATACAGAAATCGGAATACGGTACTACATATACTTATCTTGATCTGTTGAGACTTTCAATAACCGAGAGCGATAATATCGCGTTTGCGGAAATAAGAAATATTTACGGCAGAGCAGGGTTCAACGAGTTTTCGGAAAGTATTGGGGCACTCAGCCCCAAGAAAAGTATGTACTCGGCCAGTGCCAAAGAGATGTCTTTTTATCTTGAGGAAACGTATAAATTCTTTGCGAGTGGTACGAAATATGCCCAGATGCTAAAGAGTTGGATGCTTTCAACCAATCACCGCATTATGATACCGAGCGCACTTAGCCCGACGCCCGTTGCCAACAAATACGGTTGGGATATCGGAGCCTATCACGATATGGCGATAGTACTTAGTGAAAACCCTTATATTCTTGTTATAATGACCGAGCTTGATAGAGGCAGTAATGCAGACAATAGGTTTATTCGAGAGCTTATCGGCAAAATTAACGATGCACATATGGCTATTTACGGTGACTTAAAATAATATGAAAGAAATAAATAAGATCGAAGAACAGATACGTGCGGATCTGTTTTCGATGAGAGATGATGGGTATAAGAACTTTCAATGCAGTCTTATGCCAGGTATATCACCCGACGTTGTTATCGGCGTAAGAATTCCTATATTGAGAAAATATGCTTCTTCATTTGCTCAAAGGGAAGAAGCGAAGGTTTTCTTGAAGCTTTTGCCGCATAAATATTATGAGGAAAATAATCTGCATGGATTTCTAATAGAAAAGCTTCGGAATTTTGATGAGATAATTGAGGCTCTTGACGCTTTTCTGCCTTACGTTGATAATTGGTCGACCTGCGACGGCATCTCGCCCAAGGTGTTCAAGGAAAATAAAAAGGCGTTGCTGTCCGTTATTGACATCTGGCTTTCTTCGGATAAAACTTACGTTGTTAGATATGCGATAAGAATGCTTATGTGTCATTTTTTAGGTAAGGATTTTTTACCCGAATATGCCGATAGGGTAGCAGCGCTAAGAAGTGATGAATATTATATAAAAATGATGGTCGCTTGGTATTTTGCGACGGCACTTGCGAAGAATTATGATGAGGTCTTGCCGTATATCGAAAGCAGAACACTTGACACTTGGACTCATAATAAGGCAATTCAAAAATCTGTTGAAAGCTATCGATTGACCGATGAGAAAAAGCTATATTTAAAAACTCTTAAATATAAATAAAAACGCCCATTTGGGCGTTTTTATTTATATTTCGTCAAAAAATGTTTCAATTACCTTTGGAGCTGCATTCGGGGAATAACGCCAATGGTTTATATGAGTAATTTTCTCCGTGTCTATAAATATTTTATCAGAGGTGTTACGAGGATTTATGCCGTTATTTATGCAGCTGTCTATCAATACTAGTTTGACCTTCATTCTCTCGGGGATAATGCTCTTTATGTAAACTGCGGCACTTTGACCTACTGTGACCGTATTTCCTATTCTGTCGTCACGAAGCTCGGCAAGTCCTGCAAGATTGGGCGTCAGCTCAACAAAAATACCGTAGCTTTCTACACTGCGTATGATTCCCGCAACCGTTTGCCCTGCTTTGAAAAGTGCGACGTTTTCTTCCCATGTGCCCAAAAGCTCACGTCGACTTACAAAAATACGTTCATTATCTTCATCTATCATTTTTATAATGACGTCTATTATCTCTCCGCAGACAAGCCTGTCTTTTGGGTGCGATATTCTGGACACGGAAATGCAGTCAACCGATAAAAGCGATGAGATTCCGCACCCTATATCAACAAAAGCACCGAAGTTTTCAAGATGCGTCACCTTCGCTTTTATAATATCTCCGCAGATAAGCCCTGAGAAATAATTATTGACACATTCAAGCTGTGCCGCCCTTCTCGAGAGATAAACCTTAACTTTCTCTCCGCTCTTGTCGATTGATATCACCTTAAAGCATACCGGTTTGCCGACACGAGTAATTATTGCAATATCTTTAAGCTCCTCGCCTGTTCGGCACAGAACGGCTTCGCTTTTTTCTATTATTCCGTCAATTCCGTAAAGATCTACATGGAGATTCATATCTCCGTCGCAGATAAGAGCTGTGGATTCAAGGATTTTTCCCTGTGACATAGCCCTCTCAAGCCCTGCAAGTGATGAAATATACTCTCTGTTTTCCGAAGTGCCCATTCTCATGCCCTCGGGCATATAATTGTTTACTGCCATTTGTTTTCGCCTCCGATTGTTTTTTCGTTCGATTAAGCATATGCGGCGGCGCATTTACTTATTACAATTTTTGTTTTGGGAAGAATTTTATTATATCAATATCTCAAAAATGCGAGGAAAACGGGTCAAAAACGAAGAAAAAACAAGGTATGAGCATTATAAATTAAAATATTTGACTTTTTTTCAAAAAACACTTGACAAAGTAAAATGGAAGTGTTATAATGTTCAAGTCAAAATTACCCTAAAAATATACGGAGGATTCTAAAATGTCAACATTTATGGCAAAAAAAGAAACCGTAGAGCGCAAGTGGTATGTAATCGATGCTGCGGGCAAGCCCCTTGGTAAGACAGCTGTTGCAGCTGCCAACATTCTCAGAGGTAAGCACCGCCCCGAATTTACACCCCATGTTGACTGCGGTGAGTTCGTTGTTATTGTCAACGCATCAAAGGCTGTTCTTACAGGTAAGAAGCTTGAACAGAAGTTCTATCGTCATCATTCAGGCTATATCGGCGGTCTTAAGGAAGTTAACTACAAGACTCTTATGGCTACAAAGCCTGAGTTGGCTATGCAGCTTGCAGTTAAAGGTATGCTTCCCCACAACTCTATAGGCAGAAATGCTATCACACGCCTTAAGGTATATGCAGGCGCAGAACATAATCAGCAGGCTCAGAAGCCTACTCCTTATGAATTTTAAGGAAGGACGGTAAGAATATATGTATACAAGTGCAAAGCCTTATTTCTACGGCACAGGCAGAAGAAAGAAATCTGTAGCTCGCGTTCGTCTTGTTCCCGGTACAGGTAACATCACGATCAACGGCCGCAACATTGATGAATATTTCGGTCTTGAAACACTCAAGCTTATCGTTAACCAGCCCTTTGGCGTAACAGGCACAGAAGGCAAGTTCGATATTATTGCGAACGTTGTCGGCGGTGGTATCTCCGGACAGGCAGGTGCTATTCGTCACGGTGCTTCCCGTGCGCTTCTCCAGGCTGATGAAGCATACAGACCCGCTCTTAAGAAGGCAGGACTTCTCACTCGTGACCCTCGTATGAAGGAAAGAAAGAAGTACGGTCTCAAGGGTGCTCGTCGCGCTCCTCAGTTCTCCAAGAGATAATTTCTTATCTTATATACAAAAAGCTCTGCTTCGGCAGAGCTTTTTGTTGTTTGTAGGGGCGACTATATTGTTTTTTCTTGACTTTATATTTAATAATCTTGGCTATTATAATTGACAAATCATCGAAAACATGGTATAATATGTATGCTACACATCTTAATATGCCCTTTACAAAGGGGAATACTATCTTGGTAAAAATGTATTCTCTCTCTCCCTTTGTGATGGGTAGATGTGTAGCAACATTTGAGAGGTGCATTTTTCGTGCGTCTCTCAAAGGGACGCACTTTTTTTATTTACAAAGGAGGAAGAAAAATGTCAAGTTCAGAGAAAAAGGTACCAAAATCATTAAAAGAGTGTTATGCGACAGATAATGTTTCTAGCCATCTTTGGAGTTGGTCAGATTGGTTGGAGCTTTGGGGTAGAAGAGTTTTCGGAATACTAATTATTGTGGGTATTATTTTAACAATAGGTGAGGCAATTATAGCCGCAGATGCTTACGAAGATTTAGTCTTTCTATCTATGATAAGCTCCCTAATTACTTGGGGGTGGTATGCTTTTTTAGAATATTGTGCATATCATGTACTTTCATTAATTATCGCTTCTCTTGCTACAATAGTTCAAAACACAAGAATTACAGCCAATGTTGCTCTTTACAATGTAGCAAAGGATGAAGGAGCATTAAATGAAGAAACTCCCAAATCTACATCATCAACAATAGTATAACTCACCATTTCTATATACAAAAAGCTCTGCTCACGCAGGGCTTTTTGTGTTGTAGGGCGGTGCCTTGGTGCCGCCGTTTTCAATTGAAAATCGTTTCGGCGGGAGCAAGTCCCCGCCCTACGAGGGCGGTTCAATTTGTAAAGAATTGAGCCGTCCTATTTACTTTTTGCCGTTTTTATGGTATAATCTAACTAATCGATAAACTTGAATTTGACGAGGAAATTTATGAATAAACGAGCAAGGCAATACGTGGGGCTACTTTCTGCGATTATTGCATATTATCTGATACATGAGGGTGCACATTTGATATATGCCCTGTCTATAGGGGCTTTTAAGCAGATAAACTTTATGGGGTTGGGGATGCAAATTGATAAATAATAAGCTTTGTAACGAGGAGGATAAGATGGCACAACAGAATATATATGATAATGAAATGTTTTTTGAAGGATATAGAAATATTAGAGTTAACAGCATAAATGCTAACAACTTATTTGAAACACCTGCGTTATTTT
>JAFYLR010000014.1 GCA_017550115.1 Clostridia bacterium
ATTGCTTCAGATACTTGATGACGGAAGGATCACTGATGCACACGGAAAAACCGTCAACTTCGAAAACACTATACTCGTTATGACAACGAATGCAGGCTCTGATATGAAAACGGCTTCGGCAGGATTTTCTTCAAGCGAAGCGGAGATAGCAGAGGCAAAGACGGAAAAGGCACTTTCAACTTTCTTGCGTCCTGAATTCATCAACCGAGTTGACGAGATAATAACATTCCGTTCGCTTGATCGAGATGATTTCAAGAAGATTGCGGGAATTATGATAGATGAGCTTCGCCAAGTGCTCTCGGAGAGAGAGATAAATCTTACCTGTACGGAAGATGCTCTTTCACTTATTGCCGAGAAGTCTTTCTCCTCAAAATTCGGGGCAAGAAATATGAGAAGATATATTCAAACGAATATAGAAGATAAGCTTGCCGAGCTTATTATTTCTAACTATAATCAGCCTTTCACACAGGCTTGCGTGCGTGTGCGAGACGGTAAGATCGATATTGTTTGTATGTAAAAGGATAAAGTTATGAACGAAAGATGGTATTCACTCAGCATTGAGGAAACGGAAAGAAAATTGAATACCAACATATCCTCCGGACTTGAGTTGAAGGAGGCTGCTTTGCGACGCAGAAAAAGCGGTGCAGGGTCTTTTTATAAGCAGACATATGAGCCTCTTATGCACCATATATCGAAGACCGTAGCTGATATAACTGTAATTCTATTTTCTGTTATATCGCTTATAAGTGCCTTTTTCGGTGGAGGCAAAAGTGCGGTTGTTTCGATAATTATGCTGGGACTTGCTCTTGTCTTGGCAACAGTGCTCCACGTTCGTTCAAAACGCATTTTTGAAAATGCGGCCGAGCTTTCGATTCCCAGATCAACTGTTATTCGTTCGGGCAGAGTTTATATTATCGATTCGCGAGATGTGGTCGAGGGAGATATTCTTTTGCTAAAAAAAGGAGACGTTGTCCCGTGCGATTGCCGCCTTATAAGCTCGTCTTCGCTTTCTGCTTTTGAATTTTTAGGAAAAGTTGCAGGAAAAGAAAAGAGAGAGCTTACACACAAGCGTGCAGATGCTATATACTCGTCAAATGAAAAGCTCGTAATTTCTGCACAGGAAAATATGATAGGTGCGTCTGCGGTCATTTTTGAAGGTGAGGCACGTGCTATTGCCGTAAGAGTTGGCAGAAACACGTTTACAAACGTAGTTCTTGGAGAGCTTGATCCATTATCATCTCGCAAAAAAGAGATGAAGGTGTTAGATATGGCATCGGGGATTTTCTCGAAATATAGTCTTGGAATATTGATCCTGACCTTTCCGATAACGGCAATAGCAATGATGGTTTTCAATATAAAAGGCTCGGAAAGTGTTGGAATTCTTGATGTTATACTTATAATGACTGCTTGTGCGGTCACAAGTGGAAGTGAATTGCTCTCGGCAATGTTAAATGTTTTTCCTGCGTCGGTATTGAGGAAAGAAGAGAAGAAAAAACACGGCTCGAGGATAAAATCTCCCGCCGCTGTCCAGGAGATGAATTATCTTGATTCTGTTATGATCTTGGGCAGGAAAGCAGTTTGCAGTGATGATAAACGTATAGAGAGTGTTTTTTGTGCAAACAGATTTTATAATGCATCAGAAGCGCAGAACGGCAATGATCAGGCATTGAATTGTATGATGGATCTTGCTCTGCTCGGAACGGCACATTTTTTGAATGCAGGGGTGGGAGCATATTCTGAACACATCTCGTCTATGCAAGGCTGTGCAGGAACGATTTCTGATTACGCTTCTTTGCTCGGCATAGACAGAAGTAAACTTTTAGATAAATATGAGATAGTGGAGTTTTCAAGCTCGGCTATGTCGGGATATGAAACAACTCTTGTAAAAAACGGTGAAGAGTACCGAGTTATTTGTCTTTCCGATACTCCTTCACTCCTTGAAATTTGTACACATATAAGAACGCCAGATGGGGCACTTGTGCTTGATGCCGATAAAAAATCGGATATTATACGCGCTTGCTCTCAATTATCCAAAAAAGCAAAGAGTGTCACTCTTGTAGCATCTCGAATAAGTCCTTGTTCAAGCTTGTCTCGACTTGGAGCTGTTCAAAATCAGTTGATCTTTGAGGGATATATCGTGTATGACACTCCTTACACAGATGGAATTGAACATAAGATCAAAGATATGCAGGAGGCGGATATTTCCTTATATTATATAGACGAGGAATCTGCAGAATCGGTTATAACGGCATTTAATTTAGGAATAGTTAAAAGTAAATATGAAATAGCATACGCATCGTCATTCAGACGAGCAAACAGAGATATAAGTGAAAATTTCGGTCAATATAAAGCGTATTTGGGCTTTAGTATCAGCGAAATTGAAAAACTGTTGAAATTGGTAAAGGGCGACAATGGTACTCTTGCTACAATAGGCTCAAAGACGGAGCATTTGTCTCTCATGAACGCTTCTAATATATCTGTAGCTATTACTGATAGAGATAGTAAGGACGCAATAGAGAGTATTTCGGAATTTCCTGAAATTATAAGAAAGAATGCCGACATGCTTGTTCCAAAGGCTCAAAAAGCAGGTGGAGGACTTGATTCTCTCTTGGGTGCGGTGCTGAATTCAAAAAATGCCTGCACAGGTCTTGCGGGATTCTTCAGATACTTGATTTTCACCTCTGTTTTACGCATTACTCTCTCGGTTTTGCCGTTGCTTTTCGGGCATATGATATTATCACCTGTCCAGATAATTTTACTTGGTACATTGATTGATATTATCGCACTTATCGGCTTTTCAGAGAAAAGGACTGTCACCGTTTTCGGTGTCAGGATAGACGATGTTGAGACAATCTTTTCTCAACCGTTAAAGAGCTGTGCGAAATATATGATTTCAGGCTTTGCCGTCGGTGCAATAATTCTTTTTTTGGCAGCGGTATTCGGTTCTTCAAATATTGCATCGGGAAATCTTTTGACGGTATTTGCTCTTGGCGGGGCGGCACTTTCTCAGCTTTGTGCTGTTATGGTCATGTCTCGTTTTGAGGCGGACGACGTTCGTGGGAAAAGATTTTTTGTCATTCATGCTGCTTTTGTAATACTTATTTTATTGCTTTCGCTTATTTCTTCAACTGTCGGAAACTGTTTCGATATTTCTTATCCTGGTTGGCAAATATGTGCAGCAGCACCGCTTTCGGCGGTAATAGGTTACGTTATTATTCTTGTGACTGATAGGTACATATAAGAGGACACCTCCGTAATATGATATTACGGAGGTGTTTATTTGGCATGAATATAATTGATACGGCGACTCTCGGAGAAAAAAACGTTATAAATCTATGCGACGGAAAATGCTTGGGATTTGTTTGTGACGTTCAGTTCACAAAGGAGGAAGGGAAGATAGTTGCACTAATAGTCCCAAAAGATACGGGTATATTTTCATTTGGAAAATGTGAAAAAATAATTATCCCGTGGGATAAGATCGAATGTATAGGCGAGGATGCGATACTTGTTAAAATTTCGCCCTCAGAATGCTGTTGTCAGGAAAACGGAAAGGGAAAAAGACGGTTTATGAGATTCTAAATGTTAAAAATGTGTAAATTATAGCATAATTACTTGACAGTACATAATAATAATGGTAAAATAATCTGCAATTGTGCCGATAAAATGTCGGCGCAAAATTAAATACACACACAGGGCGTTTATTTGCCGTCGGTGCTCTGACAGAGCTGCGGTAAAATGCTACTGTGGTGGAAAAAACCGAAGGAGGACATTGAAATGTCTGTAATCTCAATCAAACAGCTTCTCGAAGCAGGTGTTCATTTCGGACACCACACAAGAAGATGGAACCCTAAAATGGCAGAGTACATCTTCACAGAAAGAAACGGTATCTACATCATCGACCTTCAGAAAACAGTAAAGAAGTTTGAAGAAGCGTATATGTTCATAAGAGACGTTGCCGCTCAGAACGGAACAATTCTCTTCGTAGGTACAAAGAAACAGGCCGCTGAAGCAATCAAGGAAGAGGCTACAAGATGCGGTATGTACTATGTTAACGTTCGTTGGCCCGGCGGTATGATGACGAACTTCAAGACTATCAAAAAGTCTATCGCTCGTCTTAATGACCTTAACAAGATGCAGGAAGACGGTACTTTCGATCTTCTTCCCAAGAAGGAAGTTGCCGGCATGCAGAAGGAAATTTTCGACCTTGAGAAGAGCTACGGCGGTATCAAGACAATGGAACAGCTTCCTTCCGCTATTTTCGTAGTTGACCCCAAGAAAGAAAAGAATGCAATTCTCGAAGCAAAGAAACTCGGTATTCCGGTTGTTGCTATCGTTGATACAAACTGTGATCCTGACGACGCAGATTACGTTATCCCCGGTAACGATGATGCTATCAGAGCTATCAAGCTTATCTCTTCCGTTCTTGCAGACGGCGTAATCGAAGGCAAGCAGGGCGAGGAAACAGCAGTTGAAGAGGCTAATATAGAGGAAGCGGTTGAAGAAAAGGAAGCAGCAGACGCTGAATAATTTTTGACAGTTCCTTTATAGATAAAAAATTGAAAGGATGTAATAAAAATGGCAAATATAACAGCAAAAGACGTTGCGGATCTCCGTGCAAAGACCGGTCTTGGTATGATGGACTGTAAGAAAGCACTTGTTGAGGCTGATGGCGACGTAGAGGCAGCTATAAAGATCCTTCGTGAGAAGGGCTTGGCAACAGCTGCAAAGAAGGAAAGCAGAATCGCCGCTGAGGGCGTAGTTGATATTATGGTAGATGGCAAGAATGCCGCTATGATCGAGGTTAATGCCGAGACAGACTTCGTTGCGAAGAATGCGACATTCCAGGAATTCGTTAAGGGTCTTCTCAGAACACTTCTTGCAAACAAGCCCGCTAACCTTGAAGCATTCAATGCTTGTAAATTCGACGGCAGTGATAACACAGTTGCAGATACTCTTGTTGAGAAGATCGCAATGATCGGTGAGAAAATCAGCATTCGTCGCTTTATTCTCGCTGAGGGTGTTATGAGCACATATATTCACGGTGCAGGTAACACAGGTGTTATCGTTGTTCTTGACACAGACGATGCAACAGCTGCAAAGGCTGAATTTGTTGAGTGTGCAAAGAACGTAGCTCTCCAGATCGCTGCAGGTAGTCCCCCTGCATACGTAGCTAAGGAAGATGTACCTCAGAGTGCTATCGATGAAGAGGTTGCAATTCAGGTTGCAGCAGCAAAGAACGATCCCAAGCTTGCAAACAAGCCCGATGCGGTTCTTTCTAAGATCATCGAAGGTAAGCTCGGTAAGCTCTTCTTTGAAAGAGTTTGTCTCCTTGAGCAGCCTTACGTTAAGGACGATAGCATGAGTGTTGGCAAGTATGTAGCATCTTGCGCAAAGGCACTTGGTGCAGATATTGCAGTTAAGGCGTTCTACATCTTTGAAAAAGGCGAAGGTATCGAAAAGAGAGAAGATAACTTTGCTGAAGAAATTGCAAAGCTTACAGGCGGCGCTCAGTGATAATTAAAAATTTTAGGACTGTTACATTATGTGTAACAGTCCTATTTTTATTTTGCTATTCTCTTGTATTCGCAAATTATATTTTCCGCGGAAACACCTGCAGTTTCATAAATATTTTCGTCGCGTTCAGGAATGGCAAAATTATCATCAAGA
The DNA here is from genome assembly GCA_017550115.1 of Clostridia bacterium. Taxonomy (GTDB): domain Bacteria; phylum Bacillota; class Clostridia; order Oscillospirales; family CAG-272; genus SIG710. The sequence continues at coordinate 5,668 of JAFYLR010000014.1, forward strand.
GCGAGTATACTGAAACTGTAACCGTCAAGCATACCGCATCTCGACATTTCGTCTGAGAGCAGCATTCCCATACCGCCCGCGCGTATTTCTTCTTCAAGAAAGATGACAGAGCCGTAAGGTCTTGGCATATAGGGCGAGATTTTTTTTGCAGTCTCGTCGTAAGGCTTCAGCTTTTCGAGAAGCACGATATTTGCCTTCATTCCTTCTTCTTTGAGCATTTCTTTAGCTTTCAGAGCCTCTTTTACAACTCTTCCGTAAGTTATTATAAGCAAGTCGGGCTCGAGCACTGCATCAGATTCCGTACGGATACCGAGGGGGGTGTCCTTATAATCCTTATAAAAAGCGTCTATAACAGCTTTATCCTCTCTGCCGGATGCGTACCTTATAGCACAAGGGGAGTCGCTCTCGACAGCCTCTTCAAGTGCTCGTTCGAGTGCTTTTTCGCTCACGGGAGCATAGATAGTCATGCCGGGTATCTGCGAAAGAAACGCAACGTCAAAAATACCGTGATGGGTTGCACCGTCAGCGGCGTTAAGTCCGGCACGGTCAATACACAACGTGACGGGCAGGTATTGGAGAGCAATATCGTGTATGATATTGTCATATCCACGCTGAAGGAAGGTTGAATATATAGCGGCGAAAGGCTTCATCCCCTCTGCCGCAAGTCCTGCGGCAAACGTAAGAGCATGAGGTTCTGCAATACCTACGTCGAAAAATCTGTCAGGGAATTTGTCCTTGAATGGATTTAGTCCCGTTCCGTCACACATAGCGGCGGTGATTGCACAGATTTTTGTGTTTGTTTGGGCTAAATCGGTAAGTTTTTTTCCAAACATTTCGGAAAAGGTTGCTCCGTTAGAGGAAGATGCCTTTGAGGCAGGAGGCATAGAATGGTATGCACTCGGGTCGCTCTCGGCGGGTTTGTATCCTTTTCCTTTTTTTGTTTTTATATGAATTATAACGTTCTCGCCTTGTTCCTTTGCATTAAGTAGAGCAGCTTCTACTTGAGAATAATCGTTGCCATCAAGAGGCCCTATGTAATATAACCCCATATCTTCAAAATAGTTGCTTTTATACAGAGCATTCTTGATGATCTTTTTTGTATTTTTGAAGAGATTAAAAAGAGACTTTCCTAACAGAGGGATTCGTGAAATAGCACGTCTTGTGAAGCGTTTAGTGCGTCCGTAACCGCGAGACAGACGCAGTTTTGAGAGATTTTTTGCAAAATGCCCGATGTTTTTAGATATAGACATCTCGTTTTCATTCAAAATAATAATGAGCTTGAGAGTTGGGTCGCAGTTGTTCAACGCTTCATGTATCATTCCACCGGTAAATGCACCGTCACCGACAACGGCAATGGTAAAGCTGTCGTGTTTACCGTTCAGCTTATCGGCTGTGGCGATACCGATAGCGGCAGAAAGAGAAGTGCTGCTGTGACCCGTGCCGAAGCAGTCGTGTACGCTTTCAGAACGTTTTTCAAAGCCGCTGAGTCCGCCCGGTTTTCTCAAGGTGTTGAAAGCGGTGCGTCTTCCGGTTAAAACCTTATGAACATAGCTCTGATGTCCGACGTCCCATATTATGTGGTCCTTCGGGGTGCAGAAAACTCTGTGCAGAGCAACAGAAAGCTCAACGACTCCGAGATTTGAAGCGAGGTGACCGCCTGTTACGGATACGTTCGAGATAAGAAAGTCTCTTATCTCACCGCAAAGCTTGTCCATATGTTTTCCGTCGATACGTTTAAGGTCATCTGGCGAATCTATTTTATCTAAAAAAGACAAATTTTCATCAAAGAGGTTTGGCATTTGCCGTTTTTCCTTTCAATTTGCATTTTTTTGCATATTCGTTTATATAAAGCTTTTCGATTTGTTTTGTCATAACCGCTGCGGTGTATTTTTGCTCAAAGGTTTCCTTTGATGCTTGCCTCATCTTTTCGAGCAGAGTTGGGTTTTCCGCAAGAGTTATCATAGCGGTTGCCAACATTTCACTGTTTTTTGTTTCAAAAATAAGACCGTTTTCGCCATTGTTTATCATAGCAAGGTTTCCGGCACAATCGGAAGCTATTGACGGTAAGCCAAGACTCATCCCCTCTGAGAGAGCAAGACAAGAGGTCTCGGAAAATGAACAGTTTACGTTGACGTCGGTAATATTCATATACGGTGCAACGTCGGAAGAAAATCCTGCGAATATCACTTTGTCGGATATTCCGCAGTCGGCGGCAAGAGAACGCAAACTATCCTCTAAACTACCTTTGCCGACGATGAGAAAACGTAGATTTTCGTGAGTCCTTGCGGCTTCTGCTGCTGCGAATATGAAAGTTCTGTGATCTTTTACAGGCTCAAGACGAGCAATCATTGAAAAGACAAAATTACTGTCTGTTAATCCGAGAGATTTGCGTAGTGCAGACTTTTCAGTGTCGCTAGTTCTTCTAAGCGGTTCGGAACCGTTAGCGATAGTGATGATTTTACTTCGTTTTGTACCCTGCATAACGAGAATATCCTCAGCAGCTTCGGCTGTAGCAATAATTTTATCTGATAGGTAGTTATTTATAGCTCCAAAAGCATTTTTGAAGGGAAATACCGTTTTATATTTAGGCGGTACTACTGCACAGTGATGTGTTTGAAAAATGAGAGGCACACGGCATTTTTTTGCAGCTATTCTTGCGGAAAGAGAGGAATGTGTATGAACAATATCAGGTCTCTCCGAAAAAAAGATTTTTTTAAGCTCTCTCGTTGCAGCCTTTTCATACGAAGCATCATGTCCGTATTTCATTTCTATTACGTCATACCCAAGGTCTTTTACTCTATCAACAAGCTCTGCATCACGTGGCAGAACGACCTTTATATCAAATTCTGAACGGTCGAAATGTCTAAGGCAGTTAAGGAGCAAAATTCCCGCACCGCCAATATTGGTGTCGCTTAAAACATGAAGTATTTTCACGATAAGTTTTTCCTTTTATTTTTTGAATATTTTTTTGAGAGTTCCTTTTGTCAAGCGTTCTCCGAAGAGAGCACAGAAAAGAATATAAATGACACAACCGAATATTACAGAAATGATAAGAGCTAAAATATTATTCGGTAGGTAAAAGACCTTTACCCAAAGTACCAATACAGCCATTAAAACAGCGGATATAAGCATTATCAAAACATCGGCAAAGTCGCGGGCACATAGCATTTTATCTCCTTTAAGCAATCTTAGGATATAGCTGAGAATAGCATTCGCTAAAATAGCAATAGAAGAGGATATGGCGATACCCGCAATACCTAATTGTTTGGAAAGAAGCATAACCGAGATGAAATTTATAACGATAGAAATGAGCGCCGTTATCATAGGCGGAAGCGTATTTTTCTCGGCAAAAAACTTTTTTGATGAGACTTCGCAAAGTGCATAAAACGGCATTCCGAGAGAGAAAAATCTGAGAGCCTGTGCCGTCATGGCAACGTCAGCCGCATCAAAAGCGTTACGCTGATATATAAACGAAACGATAGGTTCAGCCAAAACGAATATCCCTGCTGTTATCGGAATGATTATAAGCTCAAGAGTTTTTATAGAAATTCTCGTAAGCCTCTCGCCCTCTGCTTTGTCACCGCTTGCTTCAGCCTTTGAAAAATATGGGAAGAGAAGATTGGTAGCAACGAATGTGAATACACCGACGATGATAAGATAAAGTCTGTTTGCGTATCCCATCGCAGGTATCGCACCGCCGCCGTCTATTGACGAGGCAAAACGAGTATTGATAAGATTACAAAAAGGCTGAACCCATGAGCTGACAAGAATCGGCAGAGCCATTATGAGTGATCTCTTGATATAAACAGATTTGAAATCTAATTTTGGAGAATATCTGTATCCTTTTTTCAGCACGGAAGGAAGTTGAATCAAGGCTTGTACCAACCACCCCAAAAGCATCGAGACAGCGAGTCCCCAGATACCGTACCTTTCGTTAAAGAACACAAAATACAGCACCATGATCAGATTTGAAACAAGGCTTATAAAAGCAGGTAACAAAAAAGATCCAAAGGATTGCAACAAACCGACAAAGGAAAAAGCAAGTCCCGTGAAAATTATCATAGGGAACATCACACGTGAAAGCGAAACTGCGAGATCATGTGTTGAAGCATCTATATCAGGTGCAAGAAATGTTACAAGCGGTTCGGCGAAAATCAACCCGAGAGATGCAAGAATTGCAGTTATAAGTAATATCGCGTTTATATAACCGTTTGCAAAATCAAAGGCTTCTTTTTTATCCTTTTTTACAAGCAGATCATTAAAAACAGGGATAAAAGAAGCAGTAACGACGCCGCCTATAACAAAATCGAAAATTATGAGAGGGAGTCTGCTTGCTGTGTCATAAGCAACTGCATCGGCTGAAGTTCCGTAAGATGCTGCAAGGAGAACGTCACGCAAAAGTCCGAGAGCTTTTGCCGAAAGCGTTATGATTACCATAAGAATTGCGGTTTTAAGTATTTTGCCGCCTTTTTTTGTTTCTGTATCCATTGCTGTTCCCCCTTTCCTCGAAATTGTCGTAATTTTTCAGACATTATCATATAATCTTATTTATTATATCATATTATTAGACTTATGTAAAGGAATTTATCAAAATTGGAATACTTGATTTATTGACAACGACTCTTTTTGAGTTTATAATAAACATATGAAAAACAGTAGTTGTCGGAGGCAGCGATGAGGAAATATAATGTAACGGGAATGAGTTGTGCTGCATGTAGTGCAAGGGTTGAAAAAGCAGTGTCTGCGCTTGATGGAGTTGAGAGCTGTGCTGTGAATTTGCTTACAAATTCTATGGGAGTAAACGGAACGGCAACTCCTGAAGATATAATTGCGGCGGTAGAGAAAGCTGGGTACGGTGCCTCGCTTGTCGAAACAGACAAAAATAAGTCTTTTGGAGCCGATGAAAGAAATTTTCTTGACAAAGAAACTTCGCGTCTTATAGGCAGACTTGTAAGTTCGGTTGTTCTGCTGACTGTTTTGATGTATTTTTCTATGGGGCACGTGATGTGGAACTTTCCGCTACCCGCTTATTTTGCAAAAAACGCTATGGCGCAAGGGCTTGTACAGCTTTTGCTGACGATTGCTATTATGGTAATAAACCGTAAATTTTTCGTCGGTGGGTTTACTTCACTTATTCGTTTTGCTCCAAATATGGACACGCTTGTTGCGCTTGGAGCCTCGGCTTCATTTGTTTACAGTCTGTATCAGCTTTTTGAAATGATTGAAATGATGCTCTCGGGCAACACCGACGCTGCGTCGCACCTGTTGCACGGATTGTATTTTGAGTCTGCGGCTATGATTCTGACGCTTATTACAGTTGGAAAAATGCTCGAATCCCGCTCAAAAGGAAAGACCACAGAGGCTCTCAAAAGCCTTATGAGCTTAGCTCCGAAAACGGCTAACGTAATTCGTGGCGGAATTGAGATGGAAATTCCGGCGGAAGAGGTTGCAATAGGCGATATTTTTGTTGTTTACCCCGGTGAGAGTGTTCCGGTAGATGGAGTTGTCATTGAAGGTGTCAGTGCCGTAAACGAGTCAGCTCTTACGGGAGAGAGTATTCCTGTCGATAAGGGCGAGGGCGATCTCGTCTCGGCGGCGACGGTCAATCAATCGGGATTTATAAAGTGCCGCGCGACACAAGTGGGCGAGGATACTACACTTTCGCAAATAATCAAGACCGTAAGTGACGCCGCTGCAACAAAGGCTCCGATAGCAAAGGTGGCGGATA
>JAFYLR010000015.1 GCA_017550115.1 Clostridia bacterium
CAATATTTGAAAGAAGAATATACATCCATCTGTGCTTCAACAGAAAGTCCCCCCTCGGTATCCTGTTCGCCAAACACAACGGCCCAAGGTATCTTATTTTCTTCAAGTGGGGCTGAGAGCACCTTCAAATACGCTTCAAGCTCCGCTTTTGAAGCAAGTCCGCTTGAGGCGTCTCCTGCAAACATAACAAGATCCGGCTTCTCCGATTTTACGATGGTTCTTATAGCTTCTATCGTTATCGAGCTCGTGTCGGGATCGGATAGAACCAATATACTAAACTCCCCATTTGCCGAAAAATTCAAAGTGATTTTTGACTGACGCAAAGAGATATCGGGTTCTTCTCCGCTTCTGCTGATGAAGGAAAAGTTCGATCTGTTCGCAAAAATCAGCTCTCCGCCTCTGTAGGCTCCAACATAACTATTCATAAAGTATTTTATTGCCGCATTTACTCCCGCCTCAGAGAACGCAACTATATTTACGTTATCGCCCGATGATATAACGATGGCGTAACCATCAGTACCGAGCGTAGATACCGACGTCAAATAATCATCACTTGCACGATTGGTATATCCAACTCTTATCTCGTGTCTTGAAACAGACTCGCTGTCCGGAACAATTTTAAGAGATGCACCTGTTTTTTCGAAAAAAAGACTGTTCAAGCTATTCGCCGCATTAAGTCCCCAAGTATCAGCTTCGCTGTAAACTATGCGATAGGCTTTCGCACTCGAACGCTCTGCCTCACTCATCTGACTGACCAGTCTTATACTGTCACCGTTATAAGAATAACCGAACTCAACGCAGACAAACAAAGCAATAAGTGAAATCACCGAAAAACCGATAACAGCAATTTTTCTTCTGATCTCAAAATATCCGTTTACTCTGAAAAGCTTGTCCATAGACCGTCTAATATCAGCAGCCAAACGTGAAAAAACACCGTTTTTCTTCTTTTGAGTCTCCGCTTTTACAACAGTCCTCGTTTTTGCAGACGGTCGAGACGCAGAGACAGTCTCTCCTGAAATATTCGATTGTTTTATCAAAGGAACAGCGTTGTCTTCCTGTTTTGAGGTCTTAAGCACGACCTCTTCTGCAGAATTCTCAAGACTTCCGCCATGCTTTCTATTATCATTATCCATATTTTTACCGTCAACTGTTTTGATTTTTACTTAATCTAAGCCAACACTCAATTCATAATCGACAACGGGGTTGTCATCATCGTCATATGCTATGTCAAATCCCACTATAGTTCCGATGGGGGCCGAGCTTGGAACCTCGGTACCCGTTCCTAGCGTCAACTCATATTGCTGCAGCAGTTTTCTTGCATTCTTTACCGTCATTCCTATAATATTCGGAACCTGCCAACCATCTATATCGATAAACTCATCAGAATGTCCGGCTTCATATTCGCCGTTGCTTACAACAAAGTTGATCTTTTTCACTCCTGACGAAATAGGCGTTCCCGGCACAGGATATTGCTCGATTATCATTCCCTCGGCAAGATCGCTCGCTTTCTCGGTTCTCTCGCCAAGCTGAAGCCCGTATTTTGAAAGCTCTGCTTGTGCCTGTGACACCGACATTCCCGTAATATTCGGCACGGATTTTTCTATATAGCTCTGACCGCCGCTTACCGTCAGCGTTATCTTGGAATTTGCCGCAACACTCGTCTGAGGCAACAAGCTCTGTCCTATAACTATTCCCGCCGCTTTATCCGAGGTTTCGTAAATAACCTCCTCTATTACAAGGGATAAGCTCATCGCCCTCTCACGTGCCTCGGTTTCGGTAAAGCCTCTGAGTTCAGGCACTTCAATAGCAGTACCGCCCGATGCACCTCCCGCACTGCAATAAATCGTAATCGTTGAACCTACGACTGCGGCATCTCCCGCTGCAGGATAGGTATAACATACACGTCCCTTTGCGATCCTATCGCTGAAAACTTCCTGCTCCTCTACCTTAAATCCGAGCTTTCTGAGTGCATTTTCAGCATCTCGCTTTGATTTGTTTTCATAATTTTCAAGAATTATCGTTTCAGCTCCAAGGCTCACCGTGAGCGTTATCTTCTGCTTTGGCTTGGTTTTCGAAATTTTCACCGTCTGTCCCGCCGCAGGATTTTGCTCAAGTATCTGACCATTCTGAGATGAAGAATCGTATTTTTCTTTGATCTCAACTATATAATACGAAGAATTAAGCCCGAGTGAATCCTGATTTGTGTATGTGTACCCTACAACGTTTGGAACTTTTAGGGTCATTGTCGAATTGCTTGATGATATTAATTTTGGAATTATCTGAATGGCACTCGCAATTAAAACTACAACGAAAGCCGAAACCACCCCAAGAATTATCGGGAACATCGAATTTCCCTCACCCGAGCTTGTATTATTAGTTCTCTTCTTCCACGACTCTGGCTTTTTGACCGTACTTCTGTGAACGCTCTCGCTTTTATGTCTCGGCTTGAAGACTATTCCGGGATCCGCTTTCAGTCTTGCTATCTGACGAAGCATCTGCGTGGCACTCTGGAAGCGCACGTCAAAGTCCTTTTCCATAGCAGAGAGAATTATCTGTTCAAGTCCCTTCGGGATCGATGGATTGATGTTTCTCGGAGGCATAGGATTGTCTTTTATCTGCATAAGTGCTACCGATATCGGACTCTCATCATAAAACGGCAGCTTACCGCATGACATCTCATACATCATAACGCCCAAGGAATAAAGGTCGCTTCTCTGGTCGATAGCCTTTCCCTCCGCCTGTTCGGGACTTATATAATATACCGTTCCTATAGCTTTGTCGGTCAGCGTCATTGTCTCTGTATTCGGAAGCTTAGCTATACCAAAGTCCATCACCTTTATAACGCCGTTTTTAAG
>JAFYLR010000016.1 GCA_017550115.1 Clostridia bacterium
CCTTTGGAGAGAAGGGTTTGACAACGTAATCGTCGATTCCAAGCTCGAATCCGTTTATCTTGTCATATTCTTCGCCTCTGGCACTGAGCATAATAATAGGAGTGTTTGAGCTTTTACGTATCTCTCGGCAGGCTGAAAAACCGTCAAGCTCGGGCATCATTATATCCATTATAATGATGTCAAAGTTCGTTTTTCTGCAAAGCAGTACGGCTTCCATTCCGTCGGAGGCTTCGGTTACGTTATGTCCTTCAAAGATAGCATATTTTGTTATAAGCTCACGAATTCTTATCTCATCGTCAACCACAAGAATATTATACATCTACATTTTTCTCCTTAAAATGCTTATATCTTTGTCCGAAAACAAAATGAGAGGGCGACTTTGTGCGGAAACCGCCACAGCGATAGCCGACGGGGACCGCAAGGGTCGCCCCCGCATTCGTTTGTTTTATGTTATGCTTTTTTATCAGTCAAATGTGACCTCATTTACCCCTTCGGGAACATATTCTCTGAGAGTCAGCTTAACGTCGATAAGTCTGCCCCCTCTGACAACTGTCACATCAACAACATCTCCGACAGCACAGCCGGACAAAGCCGCTTTAACACCGGCAGATGTAGAGACTTCTGTGCCGTTGATTGAAGCGATTCTGTCACCGCTTTTTATATCATCGGAATATTTCGATTCGGCAACGTAAACTCCGAGTGAATTTACTCTATAAGACGCCGCAGTGAAAAGGTCTCTTATGTCGATAAGCTCAAGACCATGATCTATTCTACCCTTGACATATCCGTAATCCATAAGCTGAAGCGAAATGTTATATGCCGTATCTATCGGAATAGCAAAGCCGAGACCTTCAACGTCGCTTCCGCTCGATTTTGCGTTTATGATACCAACAAGCTCTCCGTAAAGATTGAACATTCCGCCCCCTGAATTTCCGGGGTTAACTGCGGCATTTGTCTGAATGAGCGTCATATTCTCGCCGTCTATGGTTATCTCACGTGCAAGTGCACTTATTATTCCGTTCGTTACAGTTCCGCCAAGCTCACCCAAAGGGTTTCCGATAACGATAATTTCTTCTGCCAAAGACAGATTTGCCGATGAGCCGAGCGTTGCTGTGGTGAGCTCTTCGTTCGGATTTATTTTTAGTATAGCTATATCAGAGCTTGCATCGCTGCCAAGTATTTCTGCTTCGTATTCATTTCCGTTTGTCAGTCTGACGATAACCTTGTTTGCGGAATTTATAACGTGGTTGTTCGTTATAACGATTCCTTCCTTTGCAATTATAACTCCGCTTCCAGCACCGCTTTGTACGTACTGATAAAAGCTGTTGCCGTTGACTACCTGTTCTGTCGTTATCTCGACAACAGAGTCGCGAACAAGCTTTGCTACCTGAGATTTAGTCATAAGCTCGCCGACCTTGCCGGAGTTTTCCTTTGCAGGCTCGGAATCGTTTTTGTTTATTGTCGCTGTTATATCTTGCTTGTTTTCGGTATTTGCGTCTGTTTGAGGATGGTTCGTTTCGGGTTCTGTTCCGCCGTTCGTGTCCTCAATTATAAAGTTTGGAGCGTCGTTTCCTGCCATATGAGATGTTGCAACAAGGAAACCGATGCCGGAGAATGTAAGCGCGACTACGACAAAAGCACAAACCGCAATGGCAATAATTCCTGCTTTGGAGTTGTTTTTTTTCGGCTGCTCTCGTCTTGCGTCCGAGTATGGCGAATACATATTGTTTTGCTGCATATATCTTACGTTCTCGGTTGTGTGTGTGTAACCGTTGTTTGATGGGATATAAGTGCTGCTGTAAGTCGCAGGTGCTTCATTGTTTTGAGGCGCACTGTTTTCTTTTATTTCGTCTTGCGAATTGTTTATACTGTTATTTTCAAAATCATTCATCATCAAAATCCTCCTTTGATGAAATTTGCCTTTATGATAGTATTATACACGTCTATTGTGACAGTTTTTTGACCGTGATTGAAAAACATATTGAATTTAATCTAAAGTATCGGCATTTTTTGATTTTTTTGATATGCGCAGAATTATTCTCCAGATGGCGTAGATAAAAGCGGTCACAATAAATGCTACAGCTGAATATACGAGGATAAGAAATCCTGCGGCAAGCATATATACGTAAGAAACCAAAGTAAATCCGGCACTATTCTCGGCGAGAATGATGCCTGCTGCGACCATAACTCCGCCAAGAGCAAACGAAACGAAGCTTGCGAGGAGAATCGTGAAAAATACGGCTTTTGCCGCCCCGTAGCGTTCTTTGAAGAATATAAAAATGAAGATTACCGCACATATGGCAAAGAGTATAAGACAGAGCTTGCGGTAATGACCGAGTGTTGCTGAAACCTTTACCGCTTTATCGGCATATGGTGCAAGATATTTGTCCGCTAACTGCAAAATAAGGCTGGCAGCCAGTGCTGACAGTGCCGTTATGGCGGAAAGTTTCTTTAGAGTTTTTTCAATTACATTATCCATTTTTCAATATAAATGCCGTATGCGGAGCAATAGGCGTTTTTTCGTTTATTTTTTTGCCCGAGAGCATATCGAGGCCGCAAAGAGCAGGGAAAAGCTCCTTATTACTTGCATTTACTGCCACCGTAACGATTTTTCCTTCAAGTTCTCTTTGGTATTCTATATAAGCTCCCTCAGCTTTTGTTATTTTGAATAAGCCTTCGGCAAAGATGGTGTTTTTACGTCGGATATTGCCGAGAAGCTTATAATGTTCAAGAAGTTCTTTGCTTTCACGTCCCCAAGGGAAAGGCATACGGCAGAACGGGTCATGATACCCCTCAAGCCCGGCTTCGTCTCCGTAAAATACAGACGGAACTCCGTAAACGGTATATTGAATTATACTGCCGAGCTTCAAAAGCTTTATCGCTCTATCCTTTGTTTCTTCACTCATTTTCATGTACGCAAGCTCGCAATTCGGTCTGCCGTTGCTTTGCTCTCCGCCGAGTACCGTGAGAATTCTCTCCGTATCGTGTGTTCCGAGAATGTTCATAAGACAGTCGCATACGCATTTGGGATAGGATGAATAAATCTCGATAAGAGTTTTCGAGAGTCCATGAGCATCGCCTGATAGCAGAAAATCAATTATAGCCGTGCGCAAAGGATAATTCATAACGCTGTCAAGCTGTGCACCCTGAAAATATCTGCGGCGTTTGCCGTAAGATATCTTATCTGCGGCATTTTCCCAAACCTCTCCGATTATGATTGCATCGTCTCCGGAAAGCTCTTTTGCGGTTGAACGGAGTGTGTCGAGAAAAGTGTCGTTAAGCTCGTCCGCAACGTCAAGTCTGATGCCGCCGATACCCATTTTCGTATATTTTCCGACCACAGACTTCTCACCCTTCACAAGAAAATCTCTACATTCAGGATTCTCAAGATTTAATTTCGGCAGTATCGGGATTCCCCACCAGCTCAAATATTTGTCGGGGTGATTTTCAAAGGTGTACCATTTATAATATGGCGACTGCTCGGATTGATAAGCACCGAGAGAATCGTATTTTCCGTATTTATTAAAATAAAGGCTGTCGTCTCCCGTGTGATTGAAAACACCGTCAAGGATTATCTTTATTCCTTTTTCTGCGGCAGCCTCTATAAGAGCTTTTAATGCTTCTTCGCCGCCAAACATCTCATCGACTTGCATATAGTCGCCCGTGTCATACTTGTGGTTTGAATATGACTTGAAGATGGGACTAAGATAAATGACTGTTACGCCAAGTGAGGAGAGATAATCAAGCTTTTCACGAATTCCTATCAAATTTCCGCCGAAAAAGACGTTGTTCTTGACAAATGCCCCCGGATATTCGCCGTATTGCGGTATTCCGTTTTCCCAATCGTCGTTCATTTCGGCATCGGGACGGCAGAGAGGGAGATAAGAGCCTTTTGCAAAACGGTCAACGAAAATATGGTACATTATGCCGCCTCGAAACCATTTTGGAGTGTCGAAGCCCTCCTCATAAACGAGAAGACGAAACTTTTTTCCTTCGTTTTTCGAAAGTGTTATATTTACGTTATCTTCCGTGCATGAGAAAAGGACTTCCTTTCCACAAGGGAAAACGAAGTCATAATAAAAAAGCCCCGAGACTTGATTTTCACATATAGAGGACAGGGAGATGGTAAGCTCGAAAACGTCGCAGCCGAGCTCTGTTTTGATATATTCAAACTTTCTCTCTTTCACCTCTCCTCCGTCCTGTGCTAACCTGATGCACGGTACGGTAATTCCGAGCAAACGGGGAATATGAAGAGAAAACGTTAAAACGTCGGTGCGAGAGAACGCTCCAAAGAGTGAAGCGTCCTTTCCACCAACCGTTTTGTTTAAGGTTATTTTACAGTTTTCTGAAATTAAGGAAGTTAGTTTAGCAAGCATTAAATGCCCCCGATAGAACAAATAATTAATCGTTATTCAGTCTTTTAAGACCCCAGATTTTTTCTGCATAATCATTTATAGCTCTGTCTGCGGCAAAGAAGCCTGCTGACGCTATATTCATAAGAGACATACGGCACCAACGCTCTTTGTCGCCATAGATATCTATAGCTTTTTCATGCGTTGTGCGGTAAGATTCAAAATCCGCAAGGCACATATAAGGGTCAGCCACCCCGTGACCTGAGAGAAGATACGATGCGATGCCGGCAAAGGACTGTCCCGCAAAGCCGACATTCATACGGTCGATTATTCTTTGCAGATGATAATTGTTTGCATAATACTCTGCCGAGCGATATCCCTTTATCCAAAGGTCCTCAACCTCGTTTTTGTTAAGGCCGAAGATGAACATATTTTCGTCCCCTGCCGCAGCCAACATTTCAACGTTCGCACCGTCAAGAGTACCGATAGTAAGGGCACCGTTTATCATCAGCTTCATACAACCCGTACCGCTTGCCTCTTTACCTGCAAGAGAGATCTGCTCGGAAATCTCGGCGGCGGGGATAAGAGCCTCAGCCATGCTCACGTTATAGTCCTCAAGGAATACGACCTGAAGCTTTTCACGAAGCCTCGGATCGTTTTCGATATCTCTGCCGATAAAGCAGAGCAGTTTTATTATTTCCTTTGCCATAGCGTATCCCGGAGCTGCCTTTGCTCCGAAGATAAATGCTTGCGGTTGGATATCAAGGTTCGGGTTTTCTTTTAAGTCACAGTAAAGATTGATTATATTAAGAGCATTCAAAAGCTGACGCTTATATTCGTGAAGTCGCTTTATTTGAACGTCAAAAACGAAGTTGGGGTCAAGACATTTGCCTGTTTTCTTCATAAGGAGATTTGAAAATGCGACTTTGTTTTGATGCTTTATTTCAGCAAGATCAGATAGAACATTCTTATCATCGGCAAATCTTTTAAGTTCAGCCAACTCTTCGGGTGCGTGTCTGTAACCGGTGCCGATAAGCCCCTCGATAAAGGAAGAAAGTCCGGGGTTCGAATAGCAGAGCCAACGGCGGTGAGCTATACCGTTTGTAACGTTTGTGAAGCGTTCGGGATATATACGGTAAAAATCCTTGAACACGTCATCGACGAGTATATCCGAATGAAGCTTTGAAACACCGTTTATCGAGTGAGAGCCGATAACGGAAAGGTTCGCCATACGCACTTGTGAATACGCAATGATCGACATCTTTGATATGCGATCCCAGTTGCCCGGAAAATGCTTCCAAGCCTCCTCGCAAAATCTTTGATTGATCTCTTTTATGATCATATGGATTCTCGGAAGCTTTAATCTGAACAGATCCTCGTTCCAGGTTTCAAGAGCCTCGGGCATGACTGTGTGGTTCGTATAAGAAACGGTTCTTGTAACGATATCCCAAGCCTTATCCCAATCAAAGAAATACTGATCTATGAGTATTCTCATCAGTTCCGGAATACAGAGAGCAGGGTGAGTGTCGTTTATGTGGATAGCGACCTTCTCGGGAAGGTTGTCCAGTGTCCCATAGACTGCCATATGGTCTCTTATTATGCTCTGGCAAGAGGCTGAAACGAGAAAATATTGCTGACTTAGGCGCAAAAGCTTACCTTCCGTGTGATTATCGGAGGGGTAAAGCACCTTTGATATAATTTCGGCATTTGTACTTTCTTCAAGGGCCTTTGTATATTGCCCCTGTGTGAAGAGTCCCATATTGAAATTATGAATATCTCTCGCTCTCCAAAGTCTGAGTTGACTTACTGCTTTTGAGTCGGCTCCCGAGATCATCATATCGTAAGGCACAGCCTCTATCTCTTCATAGTCCTCGTATGAGATCTCGCATCTGCCATTCGTCCACTGTTCCTTTACTCTGCCGCCGAACTGTACGTGAAACGTTCTATCAGTTCTCGGAACGAGCCATACCTCGCCTCCCGGCAACCATATGTCAGGCAACTCTATCTGCATACCATCAACGATCATTTGCTTGAAAAGACCGTATTCATAGCATATAGAAAAGCCTGTTGCGGGGTAATCGAGCGAGGAGAGCGAGTCCATAAAGCAAGCGGCAAGACGTCCGAGTCCTCCGTTGCCAAGTCCCGCATCCGGCTCACACCCATAAAGGTCGTCAAGCTCGAAGCCAAGCTCGTCAAGTGCGGTCTTGTATTCTTCGGTAAGACCGAGGTTGCAAAGATTTGTACGCAAGGATCTGCCGAGCAGAAATTCCATGCACATATAGTAGACTCGCTTTGCTCCCTTTTCGTTAACCTCGTTCTTGAAAGCCTTTCTCTTTTCCGTCAGAATATCCTTGAGCGTAAGAGCAACGGATTTATAGACCTGTTCTCTCGTCGCGTCAGCACTTGAAGCACCGAAATAACGAGAGAGTTTACTTTCGATATTTTCTTTGATTTCGTTCGCTTTGGGGGTAAAATTCATAAATTTGGTATTCCTTTCGTATCATATACGTTCAGATTACAGACTTTGGTACATTTCAATATATTTCTTTGCGGAAATGTTCCAGGAGAAATCTGTATTCATAATCTTTTTCACAAGCCTTTCACATATGTCCTTTTCGGAATAAAGCTCAAGTGCGGCACAGATTCGGTCAAGTAACTCTGCACTGTTGTAACCGGCAAAGGTAAAGCCGTTGCCTTTTATTGTGTCACCGTCAAGCCAATAGCCCTTGATGGAATCGTAAAGACCGCCTGTTTCTCTTGTGACGGGGATAGCACCGTAGCGGGAGGCTATCATCTGCGAAAGCCCACAGGGTTCGCTCTTGGACGGCATAAGGAAGATGTCCGTTGCGGCGTAAATACGCTTTGAAAGATCTCTGTCATACATTATCATAGCTCTGACTTTATCTGGGAACGTCTTTTCAAGCTCTCTGAAAAAGCTTTCGTAGATTCCCTCACCGCAACCGAGAATTATGAGCTGAACGTCATTTTCCGAGACGACCTTATATATTATTTCGCAAATTATGTCGATACCCTTATGAGAGGCAAGACGTGAAATGACAGAGATAAGTGGTGTGTTCTCTTTCTGCGGCAGAGCAAGTTCACGCTGAAGTGCTAATTTGTTTTGCACCTTGTCACAAAGAGTTTCCGCCGAAAAGGTCTTTGCTATGCAGGGATCGTTTTCTGGATCGTAATAAACGTAGTCGATACCGTTGAGTATTCCACGCAGCTTATAAGCGTTTTGGCGGAGAATGTTATCAAGTCCGTGTGCATATTCGGGTGTTTTTATTTCCTCTGCGTATCTGGGACTTACAGTCGAAACGATATCGGCGCAGACAATAGCACCCTTCATAAGATTTATGCAGTTGTCGTATTCAACGATAGGGCGTTCTATGCCGCCGAGAGCAAAAACATCTCCGAGAATATCAAAATCGTATTTTCCTTGATATTCGATGTTGTGTATCGTAAAGATAGAACGGATGGAAGCGTATCTCGGGTCGGCAGAGAACAGAGTTTTGAGATAAATTACCGAAAGAGCACTCTGCCAATCGTGTGCATGGAGAATGTCCGGGAAATACCCGATTTTGTCAAGCATTGAGAGCGCTGACATACAGAAAAACGCATATCTTTCCGCATCATCATAATTGCCGTATAGCGAATCTCTCTTATAGTAATATTCGTTATCGATAAAATAGTAGATAACTCCTTCTTGCTTGAGGCTCATTATTCTGCAATACTGCTCTCGCCACGAAAGCCTTACGTTATAGACGTATTCTTCCTTCATTTGTGAGCGAAATTCGTCTTTTATCTGGCTGTAAAGCGGCATTACTACCCTTACGTCAACGTCGCCTGCAGCAGCTTTTTTTATTGCCGTCGGAAGAGAGCCGAGAACGTCGCCAAGACCGCCCGTTGCGGCAAATGGCATCGCCTCAGAACCTACAAAAAGTATCTTTTTCATAATTACAAAACTCCAAAAATCAAATCATTGTTCCTTTGCCGATAAAGAAAGGAAGGGTAGAGTGTCCGGAAAGATTTCTGCCGTCTTTTATGAGGACGTTTTTGTCTGATACTACGCAATTCAGCGAAACGTCATCTCCGACGACCGTGTCCTGCATAAGAATACAGTTGCGAACGACAGCACCACGCCCAATCTTAACGCCACGGAAGATGATTGAGTTTTCAACAACTCCTTCTACCACACAGCCGTCGGCGATAAGAGAATTTGAAACATTCGCGCCCTCTGCATACCGAGTGGGTGCGGAATTGCGGACTTTTGTAAGAATTGGACGGTTTGCCTCTCCGAAAAGTGAGCGTCGAACGCCCTCGTCGAGTAATTTCATATTAGACGCATAATACTCCGACAAAGAATTTATCTGAACGTAAAAACCGTCATAATGATATACAAAATAATTCGCACGTAAAAGATTGCGGTCGATAATATCTGTGTAAAAGCTGGTATAGCCGTGAGAAGAAGCGTCGGAAATGGCGGAGAGAAGATATTTTCTTGTTGCAACGATAATGTTCGTGCTTATTTCTTTTATGCCTTTGATGCGGCGGTTGAAATGAACGATCTCCGAGATGCGATTGTTCTCATCGGAGGAGATTACTGCACTGCCTGACGCGATCTCTAAAGAATCTGTGTCAACCTTTGTTGTGACAACCGTAACGTCAGCACATGTTTCCTTATGTTGACGGATTACATCGCCAAGGTCTATATTGCTTATAGCATCGCAGTCGCTCATAACCACATAGTCGTCCGTACAACGTGAAAGAAACTCCATAGCTCCCATCATGGCTTCAAGACGCGTTGAATAGAGCTTGTTTGCACCTGCACCGCTATAGCTGGTTATAAATGGCGGAAGTAGCTTTATACCACCTGAACGGCGGGCAAGATCCCAGTCCTTTCCCGTCCCGATATGGTCGAGAAGAGACTGATAATTATTATGTGTTATAACCCCTATCTTAGTTATCCCCGAATTTACCATGTTTGAAAGAGTAAAGTCGATAAGGCGGTAACGGCAGCCGAAGGGAACGGAAGCCATTGTACGTTTGCGGGTGAGATCGGGTATATTTTGGTCGTGAATATTTGAAAAAACGAGTCCTACTGCACTCATAGCATTTCCTCCCTTTATATTTCCGAGATCATTTCGCCGTCGGCGATAACTTTGCCATCGGGTATTTTAACGTCGGCTCCTATAACGGTGATGTCCTTTGCCCTCTCCCTCGGAGCACCGACCTTTGCGTCCTTGCCGACATTTACGTTGCCGTCAATTATCGAATATTCGACTTTTGCACCGGCTTCGATAACGGTTCCTGCCATAATAACGCTGTCGCGAACGACAGCACCCTCCATGACCTTTGCACCTGTGTATATAACGCTGTTTTCAACTGTGCCGTAAATCTCGCAGCCCTCTGTAATAATGCTGTTCTCGATTTTAGCTTCAGAGCCGATATACTGAGGAGCTGAGGAAAAATGACGTGCAAAGATACGCCAGCTTTCGTCTCCGAGATCAAAAGAAGGACGAGGACCGAGCAGGTCCATATTTGCTTCCCATAGGCTTCCGATAGTTCCAACGTCCTTCCAATAACCGTCAAACTTGTATGCAAACATTTTTTCTTTTGCTGCGAGCATCGTGGGGATAATGTTCTTACCAAAATCGTTGGACGAATCGGGATCTTCATTATCTTCGGTGAGATATTTTTGCAATTTATCCGTTGTGAAGATGTAAATTCCCATAGATGCGAGTGTACTGTCGGGATTTTTTGGCTTTTCGGTAAATTTGTAAATAGAATTATCCTCGTTTGCACTCATAATACCGAAACGGCTGGCTTCCTCAAGCGGAACATCAAGCACTGCGATAGTGCAGTCGGCCTCTTTTTCGATATGATAATCGAGCATCTTTGAATAATCCATTTTGTAGATGTGGTCTCCCGAAAGGATCAGGACGTAATCCGCATCGTATTGATTTATAAAAGCAAGATTCTGATATATAGCATTTGCCGTACCTTTGTACCAGTCGGCAGTTTTGTTTCCTTGGTAAGGCGGCAATATCTTTACACCGCCAAACGTGCGGTCAAGATCCCAAGGCAGACCGTTTCCGATATAATCATTAAGCACAAGGGGCTGATACTGCGTAAGCACCCCCACGGTGTCGATCCCTGAATTTATGCAGTTTGAAAGCGGAAAATCGATTATACGGTATTTCCCACCAAAAGGCACTGCGGGTTTTGCTGTTTTTTGGGTGAGCGCGTAAAGACGACTGCCTTGCCCTCCCGCGAGGAGCATTGCAATACATTTTTTCTTTTTGAACATAAGCTTTCCTCCCAAGGTGATTTGTATAATATTTTAATGTTATAAATTGGACGGTTTAAGTTTTCTTTTCTTCTTCCTCTTCGGACGCAATATAATTGCACTCATAGGAGCTAAGGGACATATGATGGCATTCGTGTATCCGTTTTGAGTATATGTGCAACACTCAAAAGCACCGATGCGTTCCCCGCGCCTGTGCCCATAACCTCCGTAAATTTCGTCATTTGAGCAAAATACGACCTCATATTCGCAAAGCTCGGGAACTCCGAGATGGAAATTCGGTCGCTCCATAGGTGTCAGATTTATAACGGCAACAAGCTCGTTACCTTTTTTATCTATTCTTCGCATTGAGAAAATACTCTCATCTCGGTTATCGGCATCGATCCACTGAAAGCCGTCCCAAGAGTCATCACATTCCCAAAGCTCTTTGTGACTTAGATAGAAATTATTGAGTTCTGCGACGAATCTCTGCATTTTTGCGTGTTTCTCGTATTCGAGCAAAAACCATTCTATCTGCCCTGCAAAATCCCATTCTCTGAATTGACCTATTTCTGCTCCCATAAACGAAAGCTTTTTGCCGGGGTGCATCATAATATAGGTCATAAACGCTCTTGCACCGGCGAACTTCATATCGTAATCCCCCGGCATTTTGTCGAGAAAGGATTTTTTGCCGTGAACCACTTCGTCGTGTGAGATTGCAAGAATGTATTTTTCGTTAAATGCGTACATCATCGAAAAGGTCATCTTTTCGTGAAGCGATGATCGATATACGGGATCGACCTCGACGTATTTGAGAAAATCGTTCATCCAACCCATATTCCATTTAAGAGAGAATCCGAGGCCTGTATCCCCTTCGAAGCTCGTTATATTCTGCCAAGCACTTGACTCCTCCGCTATCATCATAACGTCAGGAAATTTTTCCTTCATATAGGAATTGAGCTTGCGGCAAAAGGCTATTCCCTCAAGACAACGGTTATCACCATAGGAATTCGGTAGCCATTCGCCCGGCTGCTTGTCAAAGTCCAAATAGATTATCGATGCTACCGCATCGACTCTGAGGCCGTCTATATGATATTTCTCCGCCCAGAAAACAGCGTTTGAAACAAGGAAGCATTCTATTTCGTTTCTGCCGAGGTCAAAGCGTCTTGTTCCCCAGCCCCGATGCTCCATTTTGTCGAATCCTTGATATTCGTAAAGAGGCGCTCCGTCAAATTCATACAGTCCGTGAGCATCTTTCGGAAAGTGTGCCGGTACCCAGTCAAGTATAACGCCTATTCCCGCGCAGTGGAGAGCGTCAACCAAGGCCATAAAATCTTTTGGAGTTCCTTGTCTTGAGGACGGTGCGTAATATCCGCATACCTGATAACCCCAGGAGCCTCCGTATGGGTGCTCCATGATCGGCATAAATTCAACGTGAGTATATCCCATTTGCTTAACGTATGGAGGTAGCTCCTCTGCAAGTTCCAGATAGGTAAGAGGGGTGCCGTCGTCATGCGTTTTCCAGGACAGAGCATGGACCTCGTATATATTAAGAGGCTGAGAGTAAAATTTTTGACCTTTTTTACGTCTGTTTTTAAGCCACCCGCTATCCTGCCATTCATATCCTTCTATGTCGTAGAATTTTGAAGAGGTTGCGGGGGGCGTTTCAAAATGAAAGGCGTATGGGTCCGATTTATATATGTCGCCCTTTTGCGTTTTGAATTTGAATTTATAGGTTGAAAATTCTCCGAATCCCGAATTTTTGTCAAGGCGAGCTTCCCAGACACCGTCGGTGTCTTTTTTCATAGGAACACTTTCGTCCCAAGAGCAAAAGTCACCGGTCAGGTAAGCAGCTGCGGCGTTTGGTGCCCAAACACGAAAAACAAAACCCTCGCCGTCCCTGTGAGCGCCGAGATAATCATAAGACTGATAATTTGTACCCTGGTGAAAAAGGAATGCTGCGAGGTTATTGTTTTTGCTTGTTTTTTTCATAGGCTCTCCCATTTTAAGTTCTATATTATATTATACACTTAATTTTGTACAATTTCAATAGTTGAACGTGATTTTTAGGTATTTCCGAGCTTTTTGTGCAGTTTTAAGCTTGCTTATGCTACTAACAGTTGATAAATCTTATATATGTTGAGGATTTTTTGCCTGAAAATGTAGAAAGTAATATTTTTTTAAGTTAAATATAACAAAAATCCGAAAACGACATCTGATAAAACACAGCAAAATACTAAAAACGCTATACATATTGCACAAAAGTATAGAAAGGATTAGTGTGTTGCGAAAATATATTGTTGAAAAAAATGTGTAGGTGTGTTATAATATAGCTTACGATCAGCGTTGGGATATTGGATTTGCCTTCGCTTATCCGATTTTGTTGTTTATGAGAGAAGGCTTGAGATAAATGATAAAAAAACTTACTGTCGATAGAGTTGAGGGGCAGGTTGCCTTATGCTTTGACGAAGCTGAAAAAGCTTACGAGCTGCCGATCGGAATTTTGTTGGGGGCGTCAGAGGGTGACATTATTGAGGTTGAAATAAATAACGGTGACGTGAAATTTTTGCACATATTGCAAAAAGAAACCGCCGAGAAAAAAGCGGAAAGCTCTGCAAGACTGAGAGCACTTTTTAATAGGGGGAAGAAATAATGATCTGGGGTGGATTTTTAGTTAGCGGACTTTATGAATTTCTTGCGTGGAACGGCGGAGAATATACTCCTGCTCCTGTATTGTTCATAATATTTGCACTTGTGTGTATTATAGTACCGTATCTGCTCGGTTCTCTGAATTTTGCGATCATAATTTCGCATAAAAAATATAAAGACGATATAAGAAATCACGGAAGCGGAAACGGCGGAATGACGAATATGCTTCGTACATACGGAAAAGGCACCGCGGCTCTTACGCTCGTGCTTGATATGCTGAAGGCGGTAGTTTCGGTGGTTTTGGGTTCTGTGCTTCTCGGGATTTGCTTTGGGGGATATATGGCAGGCTTTTTCTGTATGCTCGGTCATATGTTCCCGATATACTATCGTTTCAAGGGCGGCAAGGGTGTTGCAACCGTTGCGGCGATGATACTTGTGTTAAACCCCATACTGTTTTTGATACTTATATTCATGTTCGTCGTAATAGTTGGCGGATCTAAGTTTATATCTCTGGGCTCGGTTATATGCGTTATGTTTTATCCCGTTTTGCTTCATACGTTGAACGAGATACAGTTTGACGATCTTATTGCCATGGGCGCTAAACCTGGAATTGACGTTATTTTTGCTTTTCTTATAGCAGTCATGGTCGTTTTTATGCATCGGAGCAATATAAAAAGATTACTTTCCGGCACCGAATCTAAGGTTTCGCTTGGCAAAAAGAAAGAAAATTCCGACGGAGACGTAAATAAATGAGTATAAAAAATAAGGGGAATATTACTTGTTTTTCCCCCGATATAGAAAAGATATGCGTTGTAATACAAAATGCCGCAAAGCATGGGGCACTGAAGAAAGCGGTGCTTTCAAAGCCTTCGGATGATTCTGTAAAAAAAGCGGTTATGACGCTTCGCAATATTTCGGGAAGAGTTGTGCTCCAGACAGAAACGTTTACTGCCGATAACAAGGCTTTGCATACGAACACAGAGACCTCTGACTCAAAGGAAATATGCAGGATATGTTCGTCCTTTGGGCAGATAAACGTCATAACGATGGCAGGCGAATGTGAGTACAAGCGTTCAAAGTCCGGCAAGGAGATAGTTATCGGAGCGAATAAGCTCACAGAGGAAGCCTTGGCGGCAAACGGCGGAGAGGTAAGCTCTCGTAACGATAAGGAAAAGAACTATATCTTGCGTGGCGACGAGGATTTTCTGAAGCTTCTCGGAGTGAGTGATGCAAACGGCAGAGTTCACGATAAAAAACGCCCTAAATTCAGACAGATAAACAGATTTCTTGAACATATAAGAGACATCGTGCGATATCTTCCGAGCGAGGGAGAGATCAGAATTTGCGATCTTTGCTGCGGAAAGAGCTATCTTTCATTTGCGGTATATCATTATTTTTCAAACATTCTCGGACGTAAAGTGAATATGACGGGAGTGGATCTGAAGCGTGACGTTGTTGAATATTGCTCTTCGGTTTCCGAAAAGCTGGGATTTGAGGGACTTGAATTTATATGCGGTGACATAACGAAATATGAAACCGATAAAAAGCCGGAGCTTGTTATCTCGCTTCACGCTTGTGACACCGCAACGGATATTGTTTTGGAGAAAGCGATAGAGTGGAAGGCGAAGGTTATCCTATCAACACCTTGCTGCCACCATGAGCTTAATCATACGCTTTGTTGTCCAGAGCTTTCCTTTATTGCTCAACATTCGATGTTAAGGCAAAAGCTTTGCGATGCGGCAACGGATGCTTTGCGTTTGAAGTTGCTTGAATCAAAGGGGTATGGCTGTGACGCACTTGAGCTTATAGACCCCGAGGAGACACCGAAAAATATTATGCTTCGTGCTGTCTTGAGGAAAAATCCGAGCAAGGCTTCGCTCGATGCTGCTTGTCGGGAATATGAGGCGGCAAGGAGCTTTTTGCTAGGCCAAAAATAACAGAGTCATATTGTTATTACATTATAGACGCAAATCGTAATTGATTTATCGGCAGGAGTTTTTTGTGACATATATTAATGCAATTAAGAAAATCTTGAGTTTTCCGAGAACGGCGGGCAGACCGACTCTTGAGAGAATGCGTTTGCTTTGCGAGTATCTCGGAAATCCGCAGAAAAAATTGAAATTTGTTCACATTGCGGGGACGAACGGAAAAGGCTCTGCGACAGCAATGCTTGACTCTGTTCTTCGTGCGTCGGGCTACAAAACGGGACGCTTTGTGTCCCCGTACGTTCTTGACTTTAGGGAAAGAATGACTGTGGACGGTGAAATGATAACCCATGCAGAGCTGTGTGAACACACGGCTGTGGTGCTTGAAGCCATTAAGCATATGAGGCGTGATATAGAAGCGGCAAGGAATGGCGAGGAGGTTTCGGTATATATCCCGAAGGTTCTCCTTGACGGAACGTATTCCGATATTCCCGTGCAATTCGAGGTTGTGACGGCGATAGGATTCCTATATTTTCTCGAGAGAGGCTGCGATGCGGTCTTGCTTGAATGCGGCCTTGGTGGACGGTATGACGCAACGAACGTAATTGACGCTCCGATGGTGTCGATGATAATGAGCATCGGTCTTGATCATACAGAGCTTCTCGGGGACACGCCCGAAAAGATCGCAGAGGAGAAATGCGGTATTATAAAAAGCGGGACGACTGAGGTTATTACCTATCCTCAATCGCCCTCGGTTATGTCGGTTATAAGTCGGGCCTGTATGGAAACGGGATCGAGACTGACGATGCCGGCAAGGTCGGATATATCTCTTATATCGGCTTCGCTCGGCGGCCTGCACTTCATGTATAAGGGCAAGGAATATAAAACCAAATTTGCTGCGATATATCAGCTTATGAATTGCGCTACAGTGCTTGAAGCTGCAGAGGCTCTTTCAAGAATCGGCATGAATTTGAATTACGATGCAATATATCGGGGAATTTGGGGAACATTCTTTCCCGCAAGGTTTGAAGTTCTCGGCGTCTCGCCTACCGTTATCGTTGACGGAGCGCATAATGCGCACGGAATAAGTGCGCTGTGCGACAGCATTGAAACCGTGTCCTCTGCACTTAGCGGAAGAGTAACATTTGCACTCGGTATGCTTTGCGACAAGGAGCCGGAGACGGCACTTGCTCCGTTTGTGTCTATGATAAACAAGGGATTTTTGAATTTGAGGTCGATAATAACGCTTACCCCAGACAGTCCGAGAGCGATGAAGGCTGACGAACTTGCCGATTTGCTTCGGAAAATGACGGGCGGTAAGGTGGATATTCAGAGTGTTGATGTCACGGGAAAGGCGAGATCGGCTGAGTTTTGCTCTTTGCTTTGCGATCTTGACAAAAATGACGCAGTTATTTCCTTTGGCTCGCTTTATTTAGCCTCAGAGATGCGCAATATCTTAATAAATTATCTTGAAAATCGCATATAAAAAAGGTTGCCGTACATAAAGCACGGTAACCTTTTTTATATTATTTCGACTTTTATAAGACTTGTGTTACCCGATTCTCCGTTTGTAATACCGCCGGTTATTATGATATTGTCTCCGTTCCCGAGCGGCAGAGCACCGCGGGCGATCTTCTTTGCTGTATAGAAAAGCACGTCTGTAGAATTGAATTCTTCGGCTATCATAGGCATAACACCCCAGGAGAGTGCAAGCTTACGCCAGGTTATCTCGTTTGTGGTAAGTCCGATTATATCAACGGGAGAGCGGAATCGGGATACCATTCTTGCTGTCGTTCCCGTGCGGGTGCAGACGACGATAGCTTTTGCGTCAAGGTCTATTGACATTCCGCAGGTAGCGTGTGAGAGGGCATCGACCGTATTTTTTATTTTGAACTCATTTGTGCGGAAGCGTTTTGAGTAATTTATAGATTTCTCGGTCTGCTCGGCGATTTTTGACATTGTTTGTACGGTCAGAACGGGATATTTACCTGCCGCTGTTTCACCCGAGAGCATGATTGCACTCGTTCCGTCATAAACTGCGTTTGCAACGTCGGATATTTCTGCTCTTGTAGGACGGGGATTGTTTATCATGCTTTCGAGCATCTCTGTTGCGGTGATAACACGCTTTCCTAACATTCTGCAGGTTGTGATGAGGTGCTTTTGAATAGCGGGCAGCTCTTCAAAGGGGATCTCAACGCCCATATCTCCTCTGCCTATCATAATACCGTCACATTCACGGCATATTGATTCGATATTATCAACGCCCGAACGATTCTCTATCTTAGCGATGATGTCTGCCTGCGAGCCGCCGATCTCGGCAATATAATTTTTTACGTCAATTATATCCTGAGCACAGGAAACGAAGGAGCAGGCAATAAAATCGACGCCGTTTTTGATGCCGAATTCTATATCTGCCTTGTCCTGATCGTTCAGATATTTTTGATGAAGCATCTTATTCGGAAAGCTCATGCTTTTACGGTTTGAAAGCTCCCCGCCTATAAGAACACGGCAGATAGCATCTGTGTCCGTAAGCTCTGTTACCTCAAAATGAACGAGCCCGTTGTTGAGCAATATTTTGTCCCCTACCTCAAGGTCGCCCATAAGCCCCTTGTAGCTTACCGAAACACGTTCGTTATTACCTATAATATCGTCTGTTGTAAAGGTGAATGTATCACCGTCCGAGAGTTGAATTTTACCATTTTCAAAAACGCCGATACGGAACTCCGGCCCTTTTGTATCAAGTAGGATAGCGATAGGCATATTCAGCTTTTCTCTTGCACTTTTTATTATATTTATCTTGTGCAGATGTTCTTCGTGCGTACCGTGCGAAAAATTAAGACGGGCGACGTTCATTCCCGCAAGACACATTTCGGAAATGGTCTTTTCGTCTGAACATGCGGGACCTATAGTGCATACGATTTTTGTTTTTCTCATTATTTATCACCCAAGCCTTTGCAAGAGCAAAAGCGTCCTTTCCCAAAAGATAAAATCGTTTAATATTATATTACCCATTTAATCCAAAGTCAAGCATTATGGTATTTTTTCTTGACAAAATAAACGAAATATGGTAGATTATATCGTAGTAATAATGTGTATTGGAGGATTTATTTATGTCAGCAAATAAAAAAAGACAAACTTCAACGTTAAGCCGTGCAGTGCTTCCTGCCGCATTTGCGGTATTTATGTTGGCGGCTGCAAGTATAGTTTATATAACTATTCAGTGTCAGCGTTTTCTTAAGACCTTGATTACCGACAGCGATTCACAGCATTTCTTTAATTTTGGGTCGTGATAAAAGTATGATTTGGCAATAATTGTCCTATAAAGGCCTATTTATGTCTTGAAATATGGCATATTTTGTCTTATAATACATGTACTATAGGATTTTTGCGTCAAAAACCGTGAGCAAAATGACTATGTAGGAGGTTTTTATGAAAAAGAATGTTGCAATAGTAGGATATGGAGGTCAAGGAGGTTGGCATGCAGGTCACGCTCTTCGGAGCGACGTTGTCTCCTTGGCAGGTGTCTATGATATAAAGCCCGAAAGAAATGAAATAGCAAGATCAAACGGAATAAAGGCTTATGATTCGTTTGAGGCGGTTTTGGCAGATGAAAGTGTCGATATTGTAGTTTGTGCTACGCCTAATGATGTTCACAGAGATATCGTTGTAAGAGCTCTTGAGGCAGGAAAGAACGTTGTCTGCGAAAAGCCTGTCGCTCTTACTCTTGAAGATTTTGATGCGATGTGTGAGGCGGCAAAGAAATCGGGTAAGCTGTTTACAGTTCATCAGAACAGACGTTGGGACGTTGACTATCTTGCGATAAAATCGCTTATTGAAAGCGGAGAGATAGGTGAGACTATCAATATCGAGTCTCGTGTCCATGGTTCCAGAGGAATTCCTTCCGACTGGAGATGCCACAAGCCTTATGGCGGCGGAATGATTCTTGACTGGGGCGTACATCTTATAGACCAGATGTTGCTTCTTATCCCTGAAAAAATCAAGAAGATATATTGCGAAACAACGAACATAACGACTGATGAAGTCGATGACGGAATGCATCTTATGCTCACCTTTGAGTCGGGCAAGAGAGCAACGGTTGAGGTTGGAACTTATAACTTCATCTATATGCCTCGTTTCTATATGCAGTGCAAAACAGGCTCGGCTATGATCGAAGATTGGCAGAAAAACTGTAAGGTTGCAAAGATGAAGGCTTGGAATGAAAAAGAAGTTATACCTGTTCAAACGGCTGCGGGAATAACCAAGACTATGGCACCCAGAGATGAGATCACGCTTGATACATATGAGATCGATCGTCCCACCTCCGACGTTCACAACTTTTACCGCAATCTCGTTCTTGCAATAGACGGAGTAGAGGAGCCGATAGTTAAGCTCCATCAGGTAAGACGAGTGCTTCAGGTAATGCTCGCTTGCTTTGAGAGTGCAGAGATGGGTAAGGCGATAATTTACGAGAACGGACTTTGATTTGAATAACAAAAAGCTCTCTGATGTGCATCAGAGAGCTTTTTTGCGGATCAATAAAAGGTTGCCACATCTCTTTGCGGCTTTACGGCAAATGACGTGCCGTCAGCAACGAGAACAGGGCCTTTTTTTGTGTATATTTTGCAATTCTCAAATGAGATCTTCGCCGTCACGGTTACCCATTCTCCGTCACGCAACGGAGTTGGGGAGGGAAGTCGGCAAACAAGACCGCTATACGCAATATCATCAGCACAACAGGTCATAATAGGTCTGCCGATTACGAACATATTTGAGGAAAGCTCGGGATTTCTTGCAACCATACCCTTGATTTTTATCGTTTTACCGATATAAAATTGAAGATCCTCGGAGAGATCTCTGTACCAGAGGGCATAGTCGTCATCTGCGATCTCGATTATGGGTGCGTTTTTGTCAAACGGTAGGGGATCTTCTATGTCATCATATTCGACTCTGCCGTCGGGAAAATCGTAAATTATATTTGAAGCACGGCTTATGCCGCGAACTATCTTATGGAATGCATCACGGTCAACGTTTTTACTGTCTGCACGGTTAAAGACAACCATTTCGGCGTCGTTCAGCTTATTTACAACGAGCTGACGCATATTTGCGTTATAGTTTAAGAACGTAGTCGAATCGACGAAGAACATTTGCTGAAATATTGCCCAGTTCCGAGGCATTGCGGCGTAAAAGCTTTCAAGCTGCCACATACCGTTGTATTCGACGATGATGCGGTCTATGATATGCTTTTGAGAGAGCTTTGTAAGATTTTCCTCGGTCAGCTCTTCTTCGCTTTCAATAATCTCAAGGTAAACGTTCTGCCCCCAAAAGCGAGTTGGGTCATATTCCTCGATGCCTTCCTCGCATACGAGCAGAAGTATCTTTTCTCCCGAATTGAATTTCTTGTCCTCAAGGGATTCTTGTATAAATTTTGTTTTTCCCGATTCGAGAAAACCTGTGAAAAGGTAAACGGGTATCTGATTTGTTGCCATATTAATTTCCTTATACTCCGAATTTTGCCGCGATGCTATCTGTATCAAGCTTTGAGCCGATAACGCAGAGCCTACCGATTATATCTGCGCTTCCTGTGCGTACGTCTGACTCTCCCGGTACATAATCGAAATGTATCCAACGACCATCCTTGCCCTCGAGGATCCCTTTTGCACGAAGAACTATACCGCACTTGCCCTCGTCAAACTCATCGAGGACAGAGCGGATTTCTTCCTCTGTGAATTTCTTTGCTGTTTCTATTCCCCAGCTTGAGAAAACGTCATCCGCGTGGTGATGGTGGTGATGCTCGTGGTCATGACAGCCACAATTGCAATCTTCGCTATGAACGTGCTCATGGTGATGATGCTCATGCTTATGATCGTGATCGTGATGTTCATGGTGATGCTCGTGATCATGGCAACCGCAGGAACAGTGTTCGTCATGTTCGTGTTCGTGATGATGCTCGTGAACTTCCTCGCTGAGTGATTGCAGTTCGTTTTCGAGCGAATTTTTCTTTTCCATTGCCGCCAATAGCTGTGCTCCGCTGAGCTTATCCCAATCGGTCGTGATGATTGTGGCATCGGGATTATGAGAGCGCAGCAGCTCTACCGCTTTTTCTATTTTATCCTCGGAGGCTGAGCCTGTGCGGCTGAGAACGATACAGAGTGCGTTTTCTATCTGGTCGCAGAAGAACTCTCCGAAGTTTTTAATATACATTTTGCATTTGTTGACGTCCGCTACGGTAGTAAAAGAATTAAGGGAGACGTTTTTATCATCTATATTGCGTACCGCACGTATAACGTCACTCAGCTTTCCGACACCCGATGGCTCGATGAGTATTCTGTCGGGCTTAAATTCCTTTAACACCTTTTTCAGAGCCTCGCCGAAATCTCCCACAAGAGAACAGCAGATGCACCCGGAGTTCATCTCAGTTATCTCTATGCCGGAATCCTGCAGAAAGCCACCGTCTATCCCTATTTCTCCGAATTCGTTTTCGATAAGCACGAGTTTTTCACCCGCATAGGCCTCTTTTATAAGCTTTTTTATAAGCGTTGTCTTTCCTGCTCCGAGAAATCCGGAAAAAATATCTATTTTCGTCATTTTATCTCCTTACACTTTAACTAAAAGATAATTATAATGTATCATTATACAACCTTTTTTGAAAAAAAGCAAGTTGATTATCAATAATTGTAATCGTTGATTCGCTTTCCCGATAATGCGTTTACGAATATTTCTCCGTTCGGTGTGCCAAGACGGTAACAAAGGGTTTCGATCCCTTCTGTTCTTTCTATTTTGCATAACACGGGAGATATTTCTTCTCCGTATTGCGTTTTTATATCATTTACCGATAACATTTTCTCGGGTAAAACGAGAGCTTTTGTGTGATAAAGATAGTATTTTGTAGCGTCATAAAGGCAAACTCTGCCGCTTGTGTGACTTACGCCTACGATTATCTTTTCGCTCAGACACAGAACGTTGTTTTTAGAATAGGGGATATATTCAAAAATATAGAGTCCACCTGAATGGGCGGCGGCAGACGAGGTCATTTCGATGCTTTTGATGCCGATATTTTCAAGGAAAATGTCGGCACGGCTTTTGGCTTCGGATTCGGTTACATTCGCTTCCTTTTCCGCTATGTCAAAAAGGAATTGTAAAAGCACTCCGCTTCGGGCATCTACTATCGCCGAGATATTACTTCCGCTCAGCTGATATAGCTCGGACGCACTACGCACTAGATTTGCCTTTAGCTGAGATTTAGCCCCCAGATGCTTTCGAGCTATCTTCAGTGCCTCGTTTTTTTCTATTAAGGCTCCGCCGAGCATGGAAAACGAAGGTTTCTGTACTATTGTTCCATAACCGTTTTCGTATAGGATCGTTTCGAGAACGGTGTCTGAGAATATAACGGAAAGCTGATCTTCAAAAGCTTTTATATCGTCAGAAAGGAAGGGCAGGGCGTTTTTTACAAGCTTTTTTGCATATCCTTCAAGCACCGCAAAAAGCTCAAGCGTTGGAGCGCTTTCGGCGGTAAAACCATTGTCGGATACTTCGGGAGGATTTTGAGCGATTCCCATTTCGAGTGCGTTTTCGGATATGATCGAGAGTGCATGGAGATATGTGAACAGCATTTCGCTGTCGGCACTTTCAAAATCGAGATGACCGAGAGTCGCCTCCGCCTGTGCAGAATACAGGCGAACGTCGGAAAGCAGAGACGGGCGGAGCTTTTCGGGACAAGTTGCAAGAGACGAGAGGGTAGAGGACAGAGCCTCGAGATTTTTTGCACTGTCGGCGAGAGTAAGATATGAATACGCCTTTTCCTGCTCGTCTATTTCTTTTTGCAAAAGATGGCTACGATAAGCAAAGCCTGCTCCAACGGCGGCAAGTGCCGCGAAGAAGCAGGCTGTTTTTATATAAAATCTACTGTTTTTGAAATTCAAGGTCTCACCCCGCTTTGATACTTTAAGTATAGTTTTTCTTGCGAGGACTTAATTAACCGTGAAAAATAACGGTTTTTGTGAGACAAAAAGGAAATGGTCATATAAAGCGGTTCTCTATCTTATTTCCCATTTCGTTGAATTTTTCATTTCGTATCCATTCGGCAATGCCCATTTCACTTCTGTACTCTTTGCGATTTTCAAATATGACCTGTGTATTTTTCGCTTTTGAGGATATGAGTTCACATAATTTTTGCCTAAACGATTCTGAGAAGTTTCTTTCATTTGAGCTCATAAAAATCGCATCGGGACAGAGAACGGAAATAATAGGAGAAATAGAGGAAACGACCAGATGGCAGAGTGTATCTTCGTCATACGAATTGGCTGACGATAGAACTGCGCCAAGTGTTTTTCCGTTTTCGCACATGATAGACTCAAAATCTGACCTACGCGGAAAAATTTTGCCGTCAATAGCAAAACAGCCGACCACACCGCCATCGAGAGAAAGACTTATAACGCTTCCTTTTTTATCATCAGGCAGGCAGGAAAACTCGGAGAGTGCCGCCGCCGTTACGTTGTTCATTATTTTGTTCGGAGCAAATCCTATGGATTTTTTCATAGTGTCTGCTATTTTAAGACCGTCTAATTCTTTCATACGTGGGGCGATAATAGTGTCTTTTTCCTCGTCGTACTCGCCGGGGACACAAATTCCCGTACCAATAAGAGTTTTTTCTGCCAAGTGACGCATCAAAAAAGAACTTGCTTTTCTGAAAAATATAATAAGATTGTCCTCGGGGAAAAGTGTATCGTTGTATTGATAAGTAAGCGAATCAAAGCTGCAAAGACGCAGATTGATGGCCGATGCACGAAATTTAGGCGTCGAGAGGTCGAAGCAGAGAATGAATAGCTTGTCCGAGACTTCGAGCATACCTGCACGTCTGCCGGCATTGCCTGTTGCGGGTTTTGCTTGGGTGACGAGCCCTCTTTCTATGAGCAGGTCTGCAACTTTTCCCACGGTCATAAGACTGAGCGACGTTTTTTGAGCGATCTCGGCTCGGCTTATTCCGTCTGATGACGCAATGTAAGAAAAGATTGCTTTCATATTCTCGTTTTTGATGTTTGCCTGACTTGTTTTTGAGTTTATATTTTGCGGCATTTTGCGCCACCTCCGGCAATTAATAAACTTTTTTCGACTTTGTGTAATAATTATATATTTTTTTCGTGGCAGTGTCAAGGAGAAAAATGTCGAATGGAAAAATAATTTCAAAAAACACTTGACAAGCAGGGGAAATAATGTTATAATAGTCTGCCGCTTATAAGAGGGCTTTTTTAAGTGTGCCGTTTTGGTACCGCCCTGAATAGCGAGTCTTAAAAAAGAAAGAGAGGTGCTTTTCGTGTTTGCAATTATTAAAACCGGCGGAAAGCAGTACAAGGTTAACGAGGGCGATATCATTTTCGTTGAGAAGCTCGATGTTAACGAGGGCGAAACTGTTACATTTGATGTAATGGCATTATCTACCGGAGACGAATTCAAGGTTGGCGCTCCCACAGTTGAGGGTGCTAAGGTTGAAGCTAACGTCGTAAAGAACGGTAAGGGCAAGAAGCTCTATATCCTTAAGTACAAGCCCAAGAAGAACGAAAAGAAGAAGATCGGTCACAGACAGCCTTACACAAAGGTTCAGATCACTAAGATCTCCGGCTGATTAACATGACGAAAATCGTTTTTTATCGAAGCGGCGGAATATTCTACGGCTTCGAGGAACAGGGTCATTCGGGGTTTGGCGAGGAAGGGAATGATATTCTCTGTGCTGCACTCTCCGCTATGACAATGCTTATTATAAACTCTATTGAAATTGCATATGCTTCGGATGTTGAATACGAGATAGATGAAGCGACAACGGATATACGCGTAAGATGCAAGGCGGCTCTGCCCGAGTTTGAGGACGATGAGCGTAAGCGTTATGCGGTATCGGGCATTTTCTGTGCATATTATTATCAGCTTAATGATATGCTTGAGGAGTATTACGATTTTCTGGACGTTTCGGTCAAGGATGTTGACTACAAGTAATTTTTTCAGTTGTTCTAAGTGCGAAGCGGGTCTTCCCGCAAAAGAAAAATGGAGGTAAGAATAATGTTAAGACTCAGTTTGCAGTTTTTTGCTCATAAAAAAGGTGTTGGTTCTACAAAGAACGGCCGTGACAGTGAATCCAAAAGACTTGGTGTAAAGAAGGCTGACGGACAGGCTGTTAAGGCAGGTAACATTATCATCAGACAGAGAGGTACAGCAGTACATCCCGGTAACAACGTTGGTATCGGTAAGGACGACACACTCTTTGCTCTCATCGATGGTAAGGTTAAGTTCGAGCAGAAGACAAAGGCTAAAAAGCAGGTAAGCGTTTACGCTGACTAATAGCATTCGGTATAAAAGGACGCCTGTTGGGCGTCCTTTTGACCTTTTAGACGTTCTTTGACGAAAAGTGCATGGAACTCACAACGATTGCAAGGAGAATAATTGGATAAATAGAAAACTGCCGTTGGAAATGCAACGGCAGTTTTTTCATAGTATATAATTTTTATTTTTTTGCAAATTCACGACCGAGTATAAGGTAGTCTATTGATACATTAAAATATTTGGATAATTTTATTAACATATCGATATCCGGGCTTCTTTTGCCATTTTCATAGTAAGAAAGAGCTTC
Organism: Clostridia bacterium; assembly: GCA_017550115.1. Classification (GTDB taxonomy): domain Bacteria; phylum Bacillota; class Clostridia; order Oscillospirales; family CAG-272; genus SIG710. The sequence goes on from JAFYLR010000016.1 coordinate 25,828, forward strand.
TCTGCTTATTGACAAATCCATAGCAACCTTCAATTGGCTATATTTCTTTTTCTTTCTTACTTCTTTTAATCCGATCATTTTCATAGAACATCCTCTCAAACCTCTTGACAATATTGTAACACTGTGTTACAATAGTTATGTAACAATTTGTTACATAACTATTGATAGGAGGATATATTTATGGCACGTTGCCCTTATTTGGAGTACGAATCAAGAGGGGTATTGTTTTCGCAAGGTGACTATTACTGCGATCTTTGCAAAAAATATCTTGACAAATCCGAAGTGGATAATAAATGCAATTCATCCTACGGATGTGAGTATGAAAAATGTCCTGTTTATAAAAACAGAAAATAAAAGTAGAGGTAATGAAAATGACATTAGAAGAAGCAATAAACTTGGCGCAAGATGGAGATCACAGTGCAATTAGAGCGTTGGGGGATTATTATCAAAATTCTGAAAATGAAGATCATGATTATGAAGAAGCAATCAAATGGTATACTGTGGGAGCCGAAAATGGATATTCGGACTGTATGCTTTTAGCGGCAATGTTAGGATCTATATCAGCATATTCATGTAAAGAATTAGGTTTCTATGATAGTTCTATCAGCAATGCTGAGAAAGCACTATTTTGGGCAGAAAAAGCGTTGGAAAAAGGTCAGGATTCGGCAAAAGAAACCATTTTAACAATAAAAGGAGAAATGGGTATTGCATATTACTATTCATCCACGGAAGAACATGATGCTTCCGTAAAGTCTGAAAAATTGTCAAAGGCAATTTCGTTTATGCTCCCTATATACAACAGAACAAGCAGCAAAGAGGTGTTGCTTTGTTTAGGGTTGGCTATAACGGCTTATGAAAAATTTGCAGGATATTCTTATGATGATTGTTTCCTTGCACACAGCCTATTAAAGAGATGTGTTGACGATTATTTTTTAGAATTGAAAAACGCAAAAATAGCAGCTGCGTTTTTGGGATTAAATTATACATATGGACACGGTTGTGAAGTGGATTATGACAAGGCGGTACACTATTATCAAATTGCTAACAACGCAGGGATTGATTGCAGTAAAGAATTGAGTTGTTTTAGACCAAAGTTGTTTGGTGGTTACAAATTTATTGGATAATATATACTCATAAAAGCGAAGAGCATATCCAAAAGTGGATATGCTCTTTTGCTTCTTCTATAACAACTAACTTTCTTTTTCGTCACTTTTAACCATCAAAAGCTAAAAATTTCACATAATCTTTTCAATATTTATTTGGAAAAAAGATTTACAAACGTCGATTTTTGTGATATAATTAACAATGGCGTAGATTGTATGATCTCGCCACACCGTAATGTCTTGAAAATTTTTATCATAACATAAAGGAGACAATCATGGAAAACAAGATTTTGGTGGAGACTTCCGCTCGACACATTCACCTCACAGATGAAGCTGTTGAAGTGCTTTTCGGCGCAGGTCACATACTTACAAAGAAGAAAGATCTCAGTCAGCCCGGCCAGTATGCGTGCGAGGAAAAGGTTGAGGTTGTAGGCCCTAAAAGCTCGCTTAAAATGAGCGTTCTCGGCCCGACAAGACCTGAATCACAGGTAGAGCTTTCCTTTACCGACGCTCGTACTATCGGTGTTTCAGCTCCCGTAAGAGAGAGCGGAGATGTAGCAGGTACTCCCGGTATCACTCTCAGAGGTCCTGCGGGTGAAGTAACGCTTGAGAACGGCGTTATCATCGCAAAGCGCCACATACATATCACTCCCGAAGACGCAGAGTCTCTCGGCGTTGCGGACAAGGAGATCGTGAAGGTTAAGATCACAAGCGACGGAAGATCTACGATATATGATGACGTTGTTATCCGTGTTAAGTCAACTTTCGCTACAGCTATGCACATCGATACAGACGAGTGCAACGCTGCGGGTGCTTTCGGTGTAGTTTACGGTGAGATCGTAAAGTAATTGATTTTTATTAAAAATAATTTTTACAAGGAGAATAAAAAATGAGTAAAGTAAGTGAATGCCCTTACGCACAGAGCCTTGAGGTTCAGCATATGTGCACAGTTAAAAAGGGCTGCGATCACGGTCCTGCTCCTATTCCCGAAGAGGGCAAGTGGATCCAGGCAAAGCAGATTACGGATATTTCCGCATACACACACGGTGTGGGTTGGTGTGCACCTCAGCAGGGTGCTTGTAAGCTTTCCCTCAACGTAAAGAACGGTATCATCGAGGAAGCACTCGTTGAGACAATCGGTTGTTCGGGTATGACACACTCCGCAGCTATGGCAGCAGAGATCCTTCCCGGCAAAACACTTCTTGAGGCACTTAACACAGACCTTGTTTGTGACGCTATCAACACAGCTATGCGTGAGCTCTTCCTCCAGATCGTTTACGGACGCAGCCAGTCTGCTTTCTCCGAGGGCGGTCTCGTTATCGGTGCCGGCATGGAAGACCTCGGTAAAGGCGAGAGATCCATGGTTGGTACAATGTACGGAACTAAGGAAAAGGGCGTAAGATACCTCGAGATGACCGAGGGATACTGCACAAGAATGGCCCTTGACGAAAACGACGAAGTTATCGGATATGAATTCGTATCTCTTGGCAAGATGACAGACTTCATCAAGAAGGGCATGGAGCCCGGTGAAGCTTATCAGAAGGCAATGGGTACATACGGACGTTTCAATGATGCTGCAAAGTACATTGACCCCCGTAAAGAATAATTAAGGAGGTAGATGTATAATGGCTAAGTTTGAAGGTTACGAGAGACGCGAGGCGAAGATTCTCGAGGCTCTTAAGGAATATGGTATCAAATCTATCGACGAGTGCAAGGAGATCTGCGATGCATACGGCATAGATCCTTACAAGATCGTTGAAGAAACACAGCCCATCTGCTTTGAGAACGCAAAGTGGGCATACACAGTAGGTGCTGCTATCGCAATAAAGAAGGGCTGCAAGAAGGCTGCTGACGCTGCTGCCGCTATCGGTATCGGTCTTCAGGCATTCTGTATCCCCGGCTCTGTTGCTGAAAACCGTAAGGTTGGTCTTGGTCACGGTAATCTCGGAAAGATGCTTCTTTCCGATGAGACAGAGTGCTTCTGCTTCTTGGCAGGACACGAGTCCTTTGCTGCAGCTGAGGGTGCTATCAAGATCGCGCTTAATGCAAACAAGGTAAGAAATAAGCCTCTCCGTGTTATTCTTAACGGTCTTGGCAAGGACGCAGCTTACATTATCTCCAGAATCAACGGCTTTACATACGTAAAGACCGAGTTCGATCCTTACAGCGAGTCTGTAAAGGTTCTTGAGGAGAAGCCTTTCTCTAAGGGACCCAGAGCTGACGTTAAGTGCTATGGTTCTGACAGTGTTCCGGAAGGCGTTGCTATAATGAGACTTGAGAACGTTGGCGTTTCTATCACCGGTAACTCAACTAACCCCACTCGTTTCCAGCACCCTGTTGCAGGAACTTATAAGAAGTGGTGCGTTGAAAACGGCGTAAACTACTTCTCTGTTGCGTCCGGCGGTGGTACAGGACGTACACTTCACCCCGATAATATGGCAGCAGGCCCCGCTTCCTACGGTATGACAGATACTCTCGGAAGAATGCACTCTGACGCACAGTTCGCAGGTTCTTCCTCCGTTCCCGCACACGTAGAGATGATGGGACTTATCGGTGCAGGTAACAACCCGATGGTTGGTATGACTGTTGCGGTTGCAGTTGCAGTTGAAGAGGCTGCTAAGTAATAGAGTTTATATGGAGGGGTATGCCCGAGCATAGTGGGCGGTGCGACTCCGTCCCCCTCCACCTTATATAAACTTTATATCTTGTTGCTGTTGCTATCGAAGAGGCTGCGAAATAATTTTGCTTGATAACATTTCAAAAAAGTTCCGCTTTCTGCGGAACTTTTTTGGGATATTAACGTTTAAGGAGAATTATAATGGCTATATATGTGTATAGTTGTAAAAACAACAAATGCATCTGTGTTTTAGAAGACAACCGCAGATTATATGACAAACCCGCTTCATCGGATAACACTACACCGCGCAAGCTTTTAGGTAAGCTTGACTATAATTATAGAGTTTTTTACGAAGATAGCTATGATGAGGCAGGTGCAGCCGATACTTCAGGATACGTCAAATAACCACACGTCAAAAAGCACGTCTTATAAATCAAAAAGCACCACAAATTATACGCCTCCCAAAAATAAAAAAGCCCCTATGGACGCAGGAGAATTTCTCGGGTGGGCAATATTCGCGATAATTGTGCTTATAATTCTGGAAAAACTATTTGGATGATAATAAAGCAGACGCAACGAGGAGCGTCTGCTTTATTTTTGTTTTAGTAATTCGTCGGCACTTATGCCGAATATCTTTGCGAGGGCAATAATTTCGATATCCGTAACAAATCTTTTTCCGCATTCGATACGCTGTATAGCATTTTTATCAACGTCAATTCCTTCAAGTTGAAGTTTTTCAGCAAGAATTCGTTGAGAGATTTTCGGGACCATTTTCTTGCGAAATTCATATACATTTTCGCCACATATATTGTTTTTGCCGTTAACCGATTTGTTTTTAAACATAAAACACCTCTTTTGACATTTAGTGCTTGACAAAAATATTATAACCCTTTATAATATAAAAACGACATTCACTAGATGTCAAAAAAGAAAAAGGGGACTTTATGAAATGAAAAGAAATTTGAAAGTAATTTTAGCCGTTTTAGCACTTATGGTTTGTGTAATATTTATGTGCGTTTCGGCTTCAGCAACAGACTCTAATGTCACTGCAAGTGGAACTTGCGGAGAGAACGTTAATTGGACGCTTTATAGCGGTGGACTCCTCCGAATTTCAGGAGAGGGAGACATGGAAGACCTTGAAAGTTGGGAGGATTATTTCTCATGGATGAATTATAATAGTTCGATACAAAGAATCGTTATTGATGATGGGGTAACGAGCATAGGCGATTACGCTTTTTTTGGATATTACCCTTTTATAAGTAGTCTGACTATTGGAGATAGCGTAACGAGTATCGGAGAGGCGGCTTTTTATGGTTGCAGAGCACTAAGTAGTCTGACTATTGGAGATAGCGTAACGAGTATCGGAGAGGCGGCTTTTTATAGTTGCGAAGCACTTACATGTGTAAGAATACCAAATAGTGTGGAAAACATAGGAAAAAATGCATTTAGCTACTGTGATAAGCTCACAAGCGTTATTATTGATAATTATGGAAAAACCGTGGTATTTGGCTCTAATGTGTTTCCAAAAAGTGCGAAGATTACTTATACCAACCCAATCATAGCAAGTGGAACTTGCGGATGGAACGTTGGTTGGACACTATATTATGACGGTCTTCTTAAAATCTCTGGCAGTGGAAATATGAACACTTATAGGTATTGGACCGATATTCCATGGGATCCTTACGAATCCCAAATTAAAATTAAACAAGTTATTATTGAAGATGGAGTAACGAGCATATGTGCTTATGCATTCGATTCTTGCCATACACTCACAAGTGTGACTATACCTAATAGCGTAACGAGCATAGGCAATTATGCGTTCTATTATTGTGATAGTCTTACAAGCATAGAAATCCCTTGTAGCGTGACGAGTATAGAGAAGTATACGTTCTATAATTGCACTTCACTCACGAGCGTAACTATTCCCAATAGCGTAACGAGCATAGGTGAGAGGGCATTTGATGTCTGCCCGCTGTTAACGATTCGTGGATATAAAGATTCGACAGCGGAAGAATATGCAAATGCGCACGACATCCCATTTGAAGAGATTATCGATATCGATTATGATTTCTTGAAATTCAAGGAATATCAAATACGTTCTTCAAAATATAATGGTTTGCGTTCTATTTTTTCTGTCGATCTTTTGAAAATGTCCGCTCTTGAAAAGAATGGATTAAAGGTCGTAGAATATGGTGCGATTTTAGCATCAACCGAAAAATTGATCCAAAACGGCGATGAACTTATAGTTATGCCCGATGCTAATGGGAACTATGTCACAGTGTCGTATGGTGCGATTGCTCCTATTATGCGTAATAATAAAATTATAAACAAAGTCGTTAGTTACAATAAAGAAGAACTACAGTTTGCATTTACTATTATAAATTATACGGTCGATACCTTTGCTAAAAAAGCGAGCTTCAGAGGATACGCTGTTATTGAAGATTCTAACGGAAACAGAAGTATCATATATGCCGATTATTCTAATCCCGAATATAGATCGGTTTCGTTGGAGCAGATCTGCGATGTCGCGGTCTCGCAAAATAGTAACATAACGGTAGAAAATAACATTTCTTATGCCCATGTTGTTGAATTTAGAAAGCAACTGGCAAAATCGGTTGTTTATTGATTCATAATTATCTAATTAAATTTAAAAAGGTTCAGTATTTGCTGAACCTTTTTTGCTTAGAATGTTTCTTCAAAATTTGCAAATATTAAGATGAAATTACCTTACAAAAAAGCAAAAAGACCTCTGAAAATCAGAGGTCTTTTTGTTGGTGCTCCATTGCGGAATCGAACCGCAGACACCTTGATTAAAAGTCAAGTGCTCTACCGGCTGAGCTAATGGGGCATTTGCAACGACTTATATAATAACATATTATTTTGATTTTGTCAACACCTTTTTCTCGAAAACTTGCTTAAATTTCGCCTGAAATCATATAAAAATAAGGTATAGTCACCTATTTTTAGTAACTACACCTTATTTTTCTTAAATTACCAATCAGCTTTTGCTTCGTCCTCGGGCATAACCTCAACGAACGCTCTGATAGCACATTCTATCATGCTGTCGTCAGGCTCTACGGTCGTAATATGCTGAAACCACACGCCCGGTTTTGAGATCGCTCTCGTTATAAAGTTGTTTTTTCTTCCCGCGAGCTTGATAAGCTCATAACCTACACCGACCGTGACAGGCAGGAGCAGTATCTTTATCGCAACACGCCAAAGTGTTGGAATTCCCGAAGGAATGAATATACCTATAACGATTCCGACGAGCAGCATAAGCACCATAAACGACGTACCGCATCTGGGGTGAAAACGAATTTGCTTTCTAACGTTTTCAACCGTGAGGGGAAGTCCGTTTTCATAGCAGAAGATAGTTTTGTGCTCTGCTCCGTGATACATAAAGGTTCTGCGTATATCTTTCATACGAGATACGAGCAACATATATAAAAAGAAAAGAATAATTCTGAAAACACCCTCAAAAAGAGATTGCAGAAATGAGTTGCCACGAAAGGCTTCAATATATTTTTCCAAGAGGTTGTCGTAAAGAAAAGTAGGAAGGAAAACGAAAAGTCCAACCGCCAAAAGCACACCGAGTAGCGTACTTATTCCCATGAGTATATTCATACCGACCTGACTTGTTTTAGAAGGTTCTTTTTTGCCATCGCCCGAAGAATTTTTATCTTCCTCATCGATCTCGTCAAGTCCCGCTATCTCGGCAGAACGCATAAGGCATTTATAACCGAAACGCATAGAATCTATGAAATTGAAGATTCCACGTATGAAGGGGAGCTTGAATATTTTTGCTTTGAAGGTAGCGGTCGTTTCCCATTTCTCAAGGACTATCTCGCCCTCGGGATTACGAACTGCCATAGCTGTATACTCAGGACCGCGCATCATTACTCCCTCAATAAGTGCTTGACCGCCGATCGATGTTTTTCTTGCACAAGAGTTGTTACAACTCGGACTATTGTTATTCAAAAGATCACTCCTTTCCGAATGTTCTACAAGGATTATACACCTTATATATTAACTGAATATTAACTTTCAAAAAAAGAATGGGATTGGTGCGAAGCACCAATCCCATAGCAGCTTAGTCGTTTACGATAATTCTGCTGATTTCATTACCGTTTGCAACAAAGCTTACGTTCTTTTCAAAGATGTCGGAGGCGGAGAGCTTCTTTACGCTGAACTCGCCTGCCTGGGATACCTCAATTTCTGCTATTATTGCATTTGAGGCAAGAGTGTAAGTAGAGGTGCCGATGGTGATGGTGTTTCCGGCATAACCTGTTACCTCACCGCTCTCAAGGCTCTTTTCCGAGGATGTGATGTGTCCGCTCTCGTCAAGGAGGTAGGAGCTGCCGACAGAGAGGGCATCATTTGAGGAATAGAGCTGTTCTATCTTACCGTTTGCGAAGTTATAAACTGTATAAACAGTCATAACGCTGTTGTTTACGTGCTCTGTTGCACTCTTCTCAAGTATCTGAACGAAGGAAGACATATCGAGTGCACTTCCAAGAGAGCCTGAGGAGATGTAGAGGTACTTGAGAGTCTCAACTGAGCCTGCATTGTCCTTCATTACAGCAACGACCTTTGCGGTATCATTAACTGTGATGTTTGAAGCGTAAGCACCTGTCTTATATACGATACCTGCGGGTGTGCCGACAACGATAACCGTATCTGCATCTGTTATAAACTTAACGGAAAGCGAACCGTCAGCCAATGTGTAGAATACGTTGCCGTTCTTTGCGATAGTCATAGAGGACGCGCTATCGATAACTGCCTTAAGCTCGCCACTCTGCGCGAACTTGGAGTCATTTGCGTCGGTCAGGGTGAGGATATCGTCAGAGTCAGCCTCGTAGCGATAAACGTCGCCGACTGTAACCTCGGAGTTCTTAACGTAAACGTTTACGCTCTTGCCACCGATGTTAGCGGTCATAAAGTAGCATACCTTATTGTTGTGAACGACGGGGGTAGTCGTGCTTGTTGCGATAAGGTAAGTGGAAGCGTAAGATTCCTCGCTTGAAGCAGCAGAAGCATCGATTACGGCATTACCTCTTACGATTATATCGTAGCTTTCACCAACACTTAAGAGTGCTGCCACAGACTCTGCTGTAAAGGAAGTTCCCGCAACACCGAGAGTATAGGTCTTGCCGCCGATAACTGCACTTGTGGAAGTCAATCGAGACACTTTAACGTTCTTGATAACGTCAAGCTTTTCGGCGATAACGAGACGCTTTACTGCATTGTTGAAGTAGTAGAGAACTCTGTCGCCGTCTTTTGCGTTTTCATAGTTGATAAAGCCGCCTGTAAGCTCTGCTTCTTTGATACCGCCTGCGATATTGATGTAACCGGAGGTTATATCAAGCTCTGAATGAGTGAGGGGCATAAGGATCGCACGGGAAGCTATCTCGGAGCCGCCATCATATATGAGTTTGAGGCTGAAGAAGCCGTTTTTTTCCGCAAGAGCTGCGTTTGTGCCGATGGGGGCAAGAACTGCGTCATCGTCATATGAGAAAACGAGAAGCTCGTTTGCGTTGGTTGAGGTGGAGTTAGAATAAGATTCAACAATGTTATACTTAACACCGTCTATCTGGATAAATGTGTTGTTCGAGCCTACTGTGAAGCTTGAAAAGCTCTTTGAAGCACTTTCGGGAGCGCAGCCAACGATAGAGGCGATGCCTGTCTTGTTGTTGAGCTTATAGAAAACTCTGAAAGACTCGCCCAAGAAGTTGTTAACGTCGCCCGAGATGCCAAGGTCGCTCACCTTAACATAAGCGGTGTCAAGCGAGCCGTCGCCGCCAAGAATGTCGATCTCTGCATAGCCGTTTCTGATAACAGAGGACGTGCCGTGGAGAGCGAAATCATTTGTTGCGGTGATATAAGCTGTGCCTGCTTCGTAACCGTAAACGTATTCAAGAATAGTTGTTATGAGCGGAACTGCGTTGCCGGAAACGTTTTTCACAACGATGTATTCGGCATTGATCGCATTGTAGAGGAGAGCCGCTGTCTGAGCTCTTGTCAGAGTCTGCTCGTATGCGACGTTTTGAAGCCCCTCTGTAAGACCGAGGCGAGTGCCTATGTCTATGTAGGACCAGGGATATCCTGCGTTTGTCTTGTCATTTGTCTGACCGAGTGCACGTGTTACCATTGCGATCGCATCCTGAAGAGTGATTCCACCCTTGGGATCGAATGTTGTTGAGCTTGTTCCGAGAATGTATCCTGCGGCGTAAGCCCACGAGATAGCTCCGTTATATGCAGGCTCATACAGATCCTTAAAAGGAGATGTATTTACTCTGCCGGAGTTGTCTTTGCCTGTAAGAAGGCGGTAGAGCAGAAGTGCCATCTGCTCACGAGTCACTTTTTCGTTCGGAGAGAATTCTGTGTCGGTAGTGCCCTTTATAACGCCAATGTCGGAGAGCATATCGATCTGTGTAGCGAAAGCGTTATCGGGAGCCACGTCACCGAAGTCCTTCGCGGACGCTGTGACTGCTGTTGACAGTGCTCCTGCAACTACCATAAGGATAGAGAGAAACACTGCAAGTGTTTTTTTGAGTTTTAGCATTGAAGCTCCTCCTGTTTTTTGATTTTTTGCGTCTCGGTTGCCGGGGGAGCCATATCATTTTTGGTCGTTTTACGAGCGCAGTCATAGGATAACATGGAGCAGTTTTTTTATCAATAGATTTGTGCAAGCTGCAACAATTCAGAAATCTTAAATTGGTGATACTAAACAAAAAAGTTGTATCTTGACTTTTGAGCCAAGATACAACTTTGAAAATTTTATCTGATTTAATTATTTGTGCTCGTCAAATTTTATCGAAAGCTGTTTTGTCATGTCTTTCTTATGACGGTCAAGGAGGCTTTGAATACGCTCCATGGGACTGAGCAGCTTACTGATCGTTGCGTCGTGATTAAGAGTATCTATAATATAGGAAACATACTTGCACATATTTACTTCGCAATACCATTCCTTTGAGAGAAGCTCAGGAGTGCGGTAAACGAGGTTTGTTGTAAATATGCAGTCGAAGAGACCGTCGGCATATGCACGGTCGAACTTTTCAAAGCCGTCTGTGAACAGACCGAATGTTTCGAAAATGAAGATTCTCTTCGCACCCTTTTGCTTGATCTGCATAGCAACGTCGATGATCGACTCTCCTGAAGAGATCATATCGTCAACGATGATAGCGTCCTTGCCGGTCAGGTCGTTACCGAGATATTCATGAGCCTCGATCGGATTTCTGCCGTTTACGATAACGGAATAATTACGGCGCTTATAGAACATGCCGATATCAAGACCGAGAACGGAGGAATAGTACATACAACGGCTCATAGCACCCTCGTCGGGAGAAATTATCATAAGCTCGTTCTTGTCTATGGAAATATCGGGGAATCTCTTAATAAGAGCTTTTATCATTTGATATGTCGGGTGTATATTCTCGAAACCGCAGAGGGGGATAGCGTTCTGAACTCTGGGGTCGTGTGCATCAAAGGTGAGGATATTGGTAACGCCGAGCGCTTCAAGTTCTCTGAGTGCCATTGCACAGTCGAGAGATTCTCTTGATGAGCGTTTGTGCTGTCTGCCTTCATAGAGCATAGGCATAATAACGGAAACTCTTCTTGCCTTACCTGCATTTGCACTGATGATACGCTTCAGATCTGCGAAGTGATCGTCCGGACTCATGGGGACTTCCTTGCCGTACATCTTGTATGTAACGCCATAGTTAAAGGGATCGCAAACGATATAAACGTCATGTCCTCTGAGAGATTTTGAAATAGTACCCTTTGCTTCACCTGTGCCGAATCTGGGGCAGTTTACGTCAACGATAAAGGAGACTTCATCGCTGTGTCTTCTCCATTCCTTGAGATAGCTGTCAACCTGAGCTACAAACTGCTCACAGCCCTTCATTCCTATGACACTGAGCTCTCCATAAAGTGAATCCTTCATAAGTCCTCCGATTTTTTTGTATTTGATTTTGAACTTTGTACCTATATTATAACACATATTTTACGTTTTGAAAATACAAAAGGTACTTTTTTTCGACTTTTTTTACTTTTTGTTGCTTTGCATAAATTCGAGGATAAAAATTCGTCATTTTTTGAAATTTTACTTAAAAATGATTTTATTTCAGCTCGACTATGGTGACTCCGAAATCTCCCTCGCCGTATTCTGCAGTTTTGTATAAACCAACGCGACGATCTCCTTTGAGGTAATTCCATAAAGCCTTTCGAAGTGCACCTGTTCCCTTACCGTGAATAAGTCTGACGCTCCTTATTCCTGCCACAAGAGCCTCGTCAAGATATTTGTCAACCACAAACCAAGCCTCGTCTCCCATCATGCCTCGCAGGTCTATTTCGGCCTTGAAATTTCGGCTGACTGTCAGCTTATAATCCTTTATAGCCTTTTGCTTTTTCTCGGCATCGGTTATCGTGACAGAGCTTTCGATCAATCTCAGATCCGCGATCTTTGCACGGGTTTTAAGGATTCCCGCCTGAATGTTTACAACGTCCTTTCCATCAGGATCATCAAGAATAAATCCTTTTTTATTTATGCTGACGATAAGGACTTCGTCTCCTTTCTTGAGAGCTCTTGGAAGAACGTATTCTTCGTTTGAGCGTTCCTCTATCGGATCAAAATTGTTCTCGTTTTGCTTCAGATGCTCTCTTACGTTTCTGCGGGCGGCGTCAAGTGCCTGTCCGAGATTTTCTGCGTCCTTCTGCTTTTTGAGACGCGTCATTTCTTCAAGGATATAATCACTTGAAGCCTTTGCGGAGCGTATCATAGCCGCCGCCTTTTCTTTTGCCTTTGAGGTCTCGCTCTCGCTTTCTCGTAAACGCCTTTCGATGATCTTTTCGGACTCTGCCTTGAATTTTTCGTAATCAAGACGCATTTGTTCTGTTTCTTCGCGAGATTTTTCCATCTCAAGTCGGCTGATCTCAAGCTTTTCTATAACGTCCTCAAAGCGTTTGTTGTCAGAGCTTACCTGAGTCCTTGCCCTCTCAAGTATTCTTTCGGGAAGTCCGAGCTTTTGTGATATTGCAAAAGCGTTTGATTTACCGGGTGTGCCGATGATGAGCTTATAGGTAGGTTTAAGAGTAGTTACGTCAAATTCGCAGGAAGCGTTGCACACGCCGGGTGTTTCAAGTGCATATGCTTTAAGCTCGGCATAGTGCGTAGTTGAAGCACAGAGAGCCCCCGATTCCCGTACGTCCTCGATCACGGCGACCGCAAGTGCCGCACCCTCAATGGGGTCGGTGCCCACTCCCAGCTCGTCAAAAAGCACGAGTGAATTCGGAGTTAAACGTTCGATAATCGAAACGATATTTACCATATGTGAGCTGAACGTTGAGAGCGACTGCTCAATACTTTGCTCGTCTCCTATATCAGCGAGAATATTATCGAAAACACAGATGCTCGAAGGCTCCTCTGCGGGAATATGAAGACCGGATTGTGCCATAAGAGCAAAAAGTCCCAAGGTCTTCAAGGTTACGGTTTTACCGCCTGTGTTGGGGCCTGTTATAACTAGAGTGTCAAAATCCTCTCCAAGCCGCACGTCGATGGGTACGACTTTTTCTTTCGGAATAAGAGGGTGTCTGGCTCTTTTGAGGTTTATAGAACGGTCGCCCGAGAGCGTTGGCCTTATGCCGTCCATTTTTTCGGAGAGGGAAGCACGGGCGAAAATAAATGCAAGCTCGGTAATGTTCTTGTAGTTCAAAAGAAGGGAGGGGGAAATCTTTGCGACTTCGCCCGAAAGCTCGTAAAGAATACGCTCGATCTCGTGCTGTTCTTTTGACTCAAGCTCACGAAGCTCGTTGTTTGCGTCAACTACGGCAATAGGCTCGATAAAGAGAGTAGCTCCCGAGGACGAGCTGTCGTGAAGAAGTCCTTTTATGTCGTTTTTGTGTTCTGCTTTAACGGGAACAACATATCTGCCGTTTCGCATGGTGACGATGTTCTCCTGCAAGAACTTTGCATGTGAGCCGCCTACGTATCTCTGAAGAATTTCCTTTATTTTGTTGTTTGCGGAACGCATTTTTCGGCGTATGTCGGCAAGGGTAGAGCTTGCCTCGTCTGCTATCATATCTTCGGAGATAATTGCTCTTGATATTTTATCCTCAAGAGATCTTGAGGGAATAAGACGCTCAAAAATATCATCAAGGGAGGTTTCCGACGTCTTGTTATTTCTTATATAATCGAGCAGCATTCTCGAGGAACGCAAGAGAGATGCGACAGAAAGAAGCTCACGCGCAGAAAGAGCCGCACCCTTTTCGGCTCGCTCACATATATCATTCATATCGTGAACATCTCCGAATGGCGGCATTCCTTTTATGTCGAGAAGCGAACGAGCATCGCTCGTATGTCTTTGCCCTCGTAAAATATTGTCCGCATCGTCTGACGGTGCAAGAGCATAAGCCATTTGTTTTGCCCCTTCGGTGAGCGCACAGTCTGCCAACATCTGTCTTATACTGTCAAATTCAAGCGTTTTCAGTGCTTTTTCGTTTATTTGCATTTTTATGATCAAGCCTTTCGATATGAAAGTATTCCTTTCTCAAGGAGTTAGGGGAAACCAAAGTCCGAAAGTTTGTTTTCAAACTTATGTTCTTAAAAGTGATTTATAAAAATTGAGCGTAGCGAAATCTCGCTCAAGGTGGTGCAGAAGATAGGTCTCGGCCGCGTGAGAAAAATATCTCATTTCAGCCTCGTCTGTAAGATCGAATGAAAACATTCGCTCAGAAGGAGCTTGAAGTGCATATTTCATGGCGGTGATAGAGCTTTGCGTAAGTCTGCAGTAAACTATCCTCTCCGAGAGTTCGGGATTATCGTACATTTCCTTTTGTGCCGCATCAAGATGCTTTTGAGAGCAGTCTTTGCAGTAAATACAACCGTTCATAACGTCAAGCATAGCTTCCTTTGGGGCAGTGTTGCCGCATACGTGGCAATATTCAAGGTCGGGCATAAAACCCGAGAAGCCCGCCGCCCTCATTTCATATACCGCTTTGATTATCGGTCGGGGATATAGCTCTTTTGAGAGGGCATAGAACGAGTTGAGCGTCATTCTGAGAACATCTACACTTGACACTCCCTCACCTGTGATGTCGCAGGCAACCTCACACAGATAAGAGGCCAGAGCCATACTTTCAATATCCCGTGAAAGCCCAAAAAAAGGCTCAATCACCGAAAAATCCTTTATATATCGGTATTCGCCTTTTTTGTAAAGCTCGTAATTGCCGTATGTAAAAAGCTTAGTCGCAGGGCCGAGCTTCGAGCGAGAGGAACGCACTCCCTTTGCCGAAACTGTTATCTGTCCTTCAGATGGAGAGAGGAGGGTGAGAATTTTATCATGCTCACCTACGGCGACCTCACGTAAAACAAGAGCATCTGTTCCGTATATCACTTTTTCCCCTCCATTTCCTTAGATTATCTGAATATTATTCGTTGTCCTGCTTGTAGCCGAAGTTGTTTATTGCCGTCATGCTGTCGCGCCAATTTTCCTTGACCTTAACCCAAAGGTTGAGATATACCTTTGTTCCGAGGATTCTTTCAAGGTCCTGTCTTGCGTATGTTCCGACGAGCTTGAGAGCCTCCCCATTCTTGCCGACGATAATTCCTTTGTGCGAAGCCTTCTCGCAGAATATTTCGGCTCTTATACGCAAAAGTCTGCCTTCGTCCTTAAATTCCTCGATTACGACAGCCGTTCCATGCGGAACTTCTTTATCAAGTGTTTTGAGTAGCTTTTCACGGATTATCTCTGCCGCAAGCTGACGCTCGGGCTGGTCTGTCGCAATATCGTCGGGAAAGAAAAATGCCTCTGTTTCCATGAGAAATTTTTCACATTCGTCAAGTACGGCACGTGTTCCTTGCTCTTTTTTTGCAGACATAGGTATGAACGCATCAAAATCGTGAAGTGCGGCGTATGTCTTTATCGTTTCTGCTATGGTGACAGCGTCGGTCAAGTCGGTTTTGTTTATTGCGACAATAGAGGGGATCTCTGTGTTCTTTATATAAGAAATCACGTTTTCCTCGACCTGCGTTATAGGCTTTCCCGCCTCAACCACAAGGATTACCGCATCAGAGTCTCTCATAGAGGAGTTTGCGGCACCTACCATATAATCTCCGAGCTTGTTTTTAGGAGAGTGCATACCCGGTGTGTCAAGGAAAACGAACTGATTTTCACCGACGGTATGTATTCCGATGATACGGTTTCTCGTCGTTTGCGGTTTGTTTGAGACGATTGCGACCTTCTCTCCTAAAATTGCGTTGAGTAGAGTGGATTTGCCCACGTTAGGTCTGCCTACTATAGCTATAAATCCTGTTTTTTTCATAATTCGTTCCTCAATTTCTGTCAAGTCCTATTTTTTGCATAATCTCTTTTTGACGCCGACACATATCTGCGTCGTCTTCTTCGGAGGTTTCATGGTCATATCCGAGAAGGTGGAGCATAGAGTGGACGCATAAAAAAGCAACCTCTCTCTCAAAGCTGTGACCGTATTCCTCGGCCTGCTCTCTCGCCTTTTCGAGAGATATTACTATATCTCCGAGCATTGTTTCAAGCTCGCTCGAAAGGGAAGTGTCATCTGCGTTAAAATCAATGAGAGGGAAGGAGAGCACGTCTGTTGGACGGTCAACGTCACGGTACTGTTTGTTGAGGGCGTGTATTTTTTCATTATCGGTAAAGGTTACCGAAATCTCTGCCATTCTATTATAATTTTCATATTCAAGGGTCGCTTCAATTGCCTTTGTCAATAGCTTTGTCAGCTTTCCTATGCGTTTTTCTTTCTTTTGTTGATTTTCAAAATATATCTGAAGCTTCATAATTAAATTCCTCAATTTTTTACTCTGAAAGAGCGAGAGTTTTTCTTTTCTTCGGCTTGAGTCTGCGCGCGTTTTCTGTCGTATTTGTCGTATGCAAGGATTATCTTCTGCACGAGACGGTGACGTACGACGTCGCGGTCTGAAAAAGAGTGGATTGCAATATCCTCAATGCCGTCAAGTATCTTGACAGCCTCTGCAAGACCGCTTTTCTTGCCGAACGGCAGGTCTGTCTGTGTCAAATCTCCCGTGACAACGGCTTTTGAGCCGAAGCCGAGACGAGTGAGAAACATTTTCATTTGTTCCGGCGTTGCGTTTTGCGCCTCGTCAAGAATAATGAATGAGTCGTCAAGAGTTCTGCCTCGCATATAAGCAAGAGGAGCGACCTCTATCGTGTTTTTTTCAAGATGCCGTTGATAGTTTTCAGCACCCATCATTTCATAAAGTGCGTCATACAAAGGACGCAAATAAGGATCGATCTTATTTTGCAGATCTCCCGGCAAAAAACCGAGCTTTTCACCTGCTTCAACAGCGGGGCGGGTAAGGATTATCCTGTTTACCTGCTTGTCCCGAAGAGCCTTAACCGCCATAGCGACGGCGAGAAAGGTTTTTCCTGTACCTGCAGGTCCTACACCAAGAACGATGGTGTTGTTTTTTATTGCGTCAACATACTGTTTCTGTCCAACAGTCTTTGCCTTTATGGGTTTTCCCCGTGTTGTTATGCAGATGCAATCGTCGCCGGGGGCGATGAGCTGATCCTCGTGCCCGTCCGAGACCATGTCAATGACGTAATTGACTTGATTGTCGCTTATATCTTCATTGTAGTCTGCTATTTTTGCAAGATATTTTATTGCTTTTTCAGCACATGTTACAGAGCCCTCATCTCCGTCGATAAGGACTGCGTCACCCGATGCGTCCGAACGGCTTGAAATATCGACACCAAGTCGTTTTTCGATGAGCCTGACGTTTGCGTCGTAACTGCCGAAAATTTTTGATATGGTTTCAATAGAGGTAAATCTGACAATCTTTTGCATATATACTCCATTTATTTTTTATTCTTCCGATATTGGTACGCTCTTTGCGATATTTTGAGAGCATATTATATCACATTCGAGCAAAAATTCATTATCTGTTATCTCTGTTTTTATTGTTTTTTTGAGCAGATCTGCGTCCTGCAGCTTTGCGAGTATCATATTTTCAAGCTCAAAAAAAGCTATCTCGGATGCCTCTCTTTCGTCGAGCTTGGCACTCACGGTTTGATATTCACTCGTCATCTCGGAGATTATACTCACGGGGAGCGAGGGCAGTCCAAACAAAGAAAGAGAATCCTCCCTTTCTATTTTAACACAACTTGACCCTAAATTTCCACCCTTTCTGAAAATATTTATATAAAAAGAGAAAAATTTTAAGGTTTTTTGGGTACAAACCGACCCCGAAAGCTCTTTTTTATCATAATTTAATGGGATTTTGACGGAAAAATGATGATTTGTTACAGCATATACCTTTCCGAGAGCACGTTCTGTGCGATATTCTCCGAATTTATTTTCCGAGATACCGCTGATAAGCAGGTCGCCCTCTCTTACGCTTTGTCTTTCTTTGACAACAGCACTTCCTCTCATCACCTCAAGATATTCTATAACTCCGTCACGTGAGGCGACTATATTTGCGGGGGTGTTTGCACCATCGACAGTCTGCGGAAACTCCTTTTCTCTTATCTGTACATACGCTACGTTTCCCGTATAATTTATGCTCATCCAAGCTATCTTCTCGGAGGTGAGAAGCACGGAATTTGCTATCTCGTCAACGTCTCTCGCTCCCATTTTAGAGCCTATGGAAAACCCCTTCAAAGCAAGCTCCGCCCGAACCTCCGCTTCAGTCAGAGAGGAGTTGCCGCTAACTCTTATATCCCATACATAAGAGCCGGACAAGTAAATAATGCAAAATATTATAACAGCACCCGCCATCAATCCCCAACGTTTTTTATATTTACCGAGAAGTATAGGAAGTCCACCATATTTGACGTTGTATGCGTACCCTCTCTTGTCAAGCTCGCATGCAAGCTTTTTTGCACAAAGGAGCGATATTGATAGTCTTATATGGTCGCCGTCGAACTTTATTTTTGAGTAGTGGATCTTGTTTTTTATACATATATCAAGTACGTCCGCAGAATTGCATGTCGGTGTGCTAAGCTCGGCAGAGCCTAAAAGAGCGTTTTTTATTTTTACAAGAAGCGACATTTATTCACCTCTCTCCTCATAGACAAAACGGTTTATTCTGCCACCGATAACTAAGCTTCCTTCGCAGAATGAAAGGCAATTTAATCTCTCGCCCTCGATTACTATGTCGAAATCCGCCATGGCGAGTTTTATTATATCGGGCGAAAAGGTCACTACCTTCCTGCAACCCTCAACGACCGCCTCTCCTCTTCCTCTTATCTCTACTCTGCACCCTCCGCAGAGCAGGTCCGCAGGAATATCAAGGCCCTCGCTGAGCTTTTCTTTGAAGGTTCTATGACCGTTTTTTTTGCAATTATCTTTGTTGTCCATTTTGCCTCCCTCGCTATGATTGGTCTTTGGAATAGCGTATTTTACCGTAGCATAAAATGAAGTGTTTCAGAAACAATTCTATGCTTTGGGAGGCTCTTAAATGACGTTTGGAAAAAAGAGAGGGGCAAAGAGCCTCTCATCTGCTATATTTTTTATGATAACCGTATGTGCATTTGCGTCACTTCTGAAAAATCCGGATATAGCGATAGGCTATATGCGTCAAGGTTTGAGACTTTGTGCTAAAATAGTTATCCCGTCTCTTTTTCCTTTTATGGTTTTGTCGGGACTTTTTGTCGAGCTTGGGGTAAGTGACTTTTTTTCGCGTATTCTTTGGCGTCCGATGCGGACTCTTTTCGGAATCAGCGGACAAGGAAGCTCGGCACCGATAATGGGGGCGGTATGCGGTTTTCCCGTGGGTGCATTGACGGCAAAAAGACTTTACGATAGAGGCGAGATAAGCCGAGAGGAATTCAGCCGTTTGCTGACCTTCTCAAACAACGCAAGTTCTGCTTTTCTTATAAGTGCAACAGGAAGTGCCTTATGGTCAAATGCTAAATTCGGTGTAGTGCTGTACGTTATTCAGATAATTACAGCCGTTATTATAGGAGTGGCACAGAGAATTATTTTTCCGATAAAAAATTCAGGGGCGATGCTTGAAACTGAGGACGGCGGGCGTGATGCGGCGTCGGTTCGCATATTCGTAAAAGTCGTATCAGAGTCCGCACTTTCAATGCTGAACGTATGTGCACTTATTCTTTTTTTTGCATCGGTGGTGGGAGCACTTATTTCAACTCTTGAGGGGCTTGGGTGCACTCAAACCGTGAAGGCTCTCATATACGGATTTTTTGAAATATCGGGAGCGGTGAGTGAAGCTGCGAAGGTTTTACCGCATGAGACGGGAATGGTTATAACGGCACTTGTTTGCGGCTGGTCCGGACTCTGCATTCATTTTCAGATAATTGCACTTTGCGGAGATTCCGGGATCAGCTTTGCACCGTATTTTGCCGCAAAAGCGGCACAAGGAGTGCTTTCTGCTCTCGCAATGCTTTTTTATATAAAAGTTATAGATCCTTCGCTTCCGTCACTTTGCGTTCCTGCGTTCGCTCGTATCATCGACGAAAAAAACACCGTACTTACCATTGTGGCAAATGCGGTGTTTGTATTTGGAGTTTTTGTTTTTGCCAAAAAACGTTTTCGCTCTTCACGGGTATTTACTCACTGACCTCTGTTCTATTGATCGCAACAAATAAAAAACCTTTACAGTCGCCAGAGTATCATCATACGCTCTGTGTGCATTTTCTCTTGAAATGCCGAAAAAGTCGGAAAGTGACGAGAGAGAAAGACTTTCGGGCAGATTTGTAATTTTCTTTAATTTTTTTGCGTATGTAAGAGTGTCAAAGAGTTGATTTTCTATTTGTGAGCCTAGAAGAGCTGCTTCGCGACAGATAAATTTACTGTCATATGAAACGATATTATGCCCGAGCAGTATATCGTCGCCGATGAAACGAAGAAAATCCGGCATTACGTCCTCAATCTTAGGTGCATTGGCGACCATAATATTCGTTATCCCCGTTATTTCTTCAATAAGAGAGGGAATGTACTTTCTCGGTCTTACTAGCGTGTCAAATCGCCGCACAGCCTTTCCGTCTCTAACTCTTATTGCGGCAATTTCTATGATGTCCTCTGTGCGTTTAAGACCTGTTGTTTCAAGGTCGAGAGCGACGAAATTGTCAAAATTGGGAGTGCTTATAACAGGCGGAGGAATAGGAGTCACCTTTCTCGGAGGGTGAAGATAGCTTTTCATAGCGAATAACGGGCACGTTCTCCGCCGATATATTTCGGACGTGTACGGGCACAAAGAATGTTTGCTTCGCCTATCTTCTTCAGAGAAAGGCGGACAGGCACCGCAACCTCGCGCAAATGCATACCAATAAGAGTTCCGCCTATATCAAGACCTGCATGAGCTCTGATATGCTCAAGAGCAACAGGGTCTGAAAAGTTTTTGTATGCGGTCGTTGCAAACGAACCACCGGCTTTTGGCTGCGGAACGACGCAAACGGGCTCAAGAAAATATTTTTGAGCACATTCACGCTCAACTATTATAGCTCGGTTCAGATGCTCGCAGCATTGTGCCGCAAGATAAACACCTCGCTTTTGCGTCTCTGCGTATATCACTTCAAAAACGGCTTCAGCCGCCTCGATACTTGAGCATTTTCCTATTTTTTCGCCTATGATCTCCGAGGACGAGCACCCCACAACGAGTATGTCCTCTTTTTTTAATTCTGCCGCGTCCAGCAATTCACGCACAGTAATCTCCGCTTCTTTTTTTATATTCTCAAACATATGTTATCACTCCTTATTTTTCATTACATTTCACAGCATCGATCGCCAAGACAACCATAAGGGCAGGCAGGGCGTCGGCGGGATTACAAACGTCGATTATATAAGTATCGGTCCAATTAAAAAGCTGTTTTGAAACGATAGCAACCGTACCTCCAAAGGATCTTATCTCATAATTCCATTCAAACAGATCACCATTAACCATCCACCCCATACAATCGACAGAAAAGGACGGCTTGAAGAGGGAGAATTCCTTTGTGATCTCACCGATTTTGTCCTCGCCTATGTAAATTTCAAACCGAGGCAAGAAGGTGAATATACGTTCTTTCAACGTGGCTATATGTATGCCGTCTTTGTTTCTTATCTCGAGCTTGTGCCCCCATGAAAGTCTTCCTTCGACCGAGAACAGAACGGTTCCCGCCTCGTCATATATATCATAGCTGTCAAACCACGAAAAAAATCTTTGTTTGAACATCAGCTTCATAAGAACACCTCTCTTTCACTAAAAATTATACACTAAGTACCTCAAAAAGTCAACTTTCTTTGAAACAAAATGTGCTTTTGCTATTGATAATTATGACGATTTGTGTTATAATCGAAATATGTTAGGCGGAAACTTTTTCCGCCGCAAAAAGTGAGTTCGAGACCTTCCTCACTAAAAACAAAACTAAAGGAGAATAAAAATGAAAAAAAGAAGTGTTATCTTTGTGTCACAGGGGGCTGTCATAGCTGCTCTTTATGTGATGCTCACGTTGCTATCAAGTGCTATGGGACTTGCAAGCATGCCTATTCAGATCAGGTTTTCCGAGGCTTTGACGGTTTTATCTGTTTTTTCTTTTGCGGCGGTGCCGGGACTGTTTGTCGGGTGCTTGCTCTCGAATCTTTTGACGGGTGCTGTGATATGGGACGTTATATTCGGAAGTATCGCTACTCTTATCGGTGCTGTGGGAACGTATTTGTTGAGAAAGCATAAAATATTGCCCTTTCTCCCACCGATAATCTCAAATACCGTTATTGTGCCGCTCGTTCTGATTTATGCCTATGCTCTTGACGGTTCACTTGCGTTTTTTGCTTTGACGGTAGGGATAGGAGAGATACTTTCATGCGGTGTTTTGGGGGCATTGCTTCTTAAAGTGCTAAAAAAACATCAAAATTATATATTTAAGTGAAAAACTTTTTTATTTTTGCTCGAAGATTGTTGAAAAGGGCAGATTAGTGTGATATAATGGATACATTATAATATTTTAATAAAATTGCTTTGGAGGAAAAAGTAATGGGCAACAGTATTAACTATTCTTACGAAACTTTGAAAAAATTTTGCACTGATGCGTTTTTGAAGTTCGGTTTCAACGACAAGGAGAGCGAGACCATTGTTGACGTTCTGCTTACAAGCGATCTTTACGGTATCGAGTCGCACGGTATGCAAAGATTGGTTCGCTATCATAAGGGTATTGAAAAGGGGCTTATTAAGATCGATGCAAAGCCTGAGATAGTTTTTGAAACCCCTGTGTCTGCCGTTATTGAGGGTAATGACGGTATGGGACAGCTTTTGGGTTGTCAGGCAATGAATATTGCTATTGAAAAGGCAAAGAAAACGGGTATGGCAGTAGTTTCGGTGAGAAACTCAAATCACTACGGCATTGCCGGATATTATGCTAAGATGGCTTGCAGAGAAGGACTCATAGGTATGTCTATGACAAATTCGGAAGCTATTATGGTTCCGACTTTTGGTAGAAAAGCGATGCTTGGAAGTAACCCTATCGCCATCGCTATGCCTGCAGAGCCTTACGATTTCTTCTTTGATGCGTCAACTTCTGTTGTAACACGCGGAAAGCTGGAGATATACAACAAGTTGCAAAAGCCGTTGCCTGAGGGCTGGGCGCTTGA
This sequence comes from Clostridia bacterium, assembly GCA_017550115.1. Taxonomy (GTDB): domain Bacteria; phylum Bacillota; class Clostridia; order Oscillospirales; family CAG-272; genus SIG710. The sequence continues at coordinate 49,126 of JAFYLR010000016.1, forward strand.
CGAGAACGGCAAGGGAACCTCAGATGCGGGCAGAGTACTTAAAAATATCGTTGCAAAGGCTGGCGGCGGAATAATGCCTCTTGGCGGAGAGACAGAGCAGACAGGTAGCCATAAGGGATACGGATACGGTATGTTCTGCGAGATATTCACATCTATTCTTTCTATGGGACTTACCTCCAACAACACGCATATCGGAGGCAAGGGTGGCACTTGTCATGGATTTATTGCAATAAATCCTGCGTTCTTCGGAAATGCAGATGCGATAAAGGAGCATTTGTCAACATTCTTGCAGGAGTTGAGAGAGTCTCCGAAGGCTGAGGGGGCTGAACGTATCTATACACACGGAGAAAAAGAAATTCTCGCTTACGAGGATAGACTGAAAAACGGCATAGACGTAAATATAAATACCGTTGCAGAGATGGTTGATTTGTGCAACTATCTGAATATGGACGTAAAAGAATATCTTGGCGAAGAAGCTATGCAATTAACTCTTCGTCAGAGTTCTTATGATATGTAAAGGGAGGACACAGAGATGGACGTTAAGGCACTTGCACTGCAAAAGCACGCTGAATGGAAAGGTAAGATAGAGGTAGTTTCGAGAACCTCCATCAAGAACAGGGAACAGCTATCTTTGGCATATACTCCGGGAGTTGCGGAGCCTTGCCTTGAGATACAGAAGGACATAAACAAATCATACGAGCTTACTCGCCGTCATAATCTTGTGGCGGTAATAACAGACGGATCTGCGGTTTTGGGACTTGGAGATATAGGACCTGAGGCGGGTATGCCCGTTATGGAGGGTAAATGTGCACTTTTCAAGGAATTTGCCGATGTTGACGCTTTTCCGCTTTGCATAAAAACTCAGGACGTAGATGAGCTTGTGAGAACGATATATCTGTTGTCCGGCTCGTTTGGCGGTATAAATCTTGAGGATATTGCGGCACCTCGTTGCTTTGAGGTCGAAAGACGTCTTAAAGAGCTTTGCGATATTCCGGTATTCCATGACGACCAGCACGGAACTGCGATAGTTGTGGCTGCGGCTATGCTTAATGCACTCAAGGTTGTTAAGAAGAATATTTCCGATATACGTGTTGTAATAAACGGTGCGGGAAGTGCGGGTACTGCTATTGGTATGCACTTGATGAAGCTCGGTGTTAAGAATCTTATAATGGTAGATAGATTCGGAATCATTTGTGAGGGTATGGACGGACTGAGTGAAGCACATAAAGAACTCTCTAAGATAACGAACAGAGATAAACTTGAAGGAACATTGGCAGATGCGATGAAGGGTGCAGACGTATTTATCGGCGTATCTGCTCCGAATATAGTTTCGCCTGAAATGGTAAGCACGATGGCAAAGGGTGCGATAGTGTTCGCTATGGCGAATCCTGTTCCTGAAATATTGCCGGATGCGGCAAAGGCGGGCGGTGCGGCAGTTGTGGGTACAGGCCGTTCGGATTTCCCGAACCAGATAAACAACGTTGTTGCTTTCCCCGGAATTTTCAGAGGAGCTCTTGACGTTCGTGCAAGTGATATCAATGACGAAATGAAGATGGCGGCATCTTATGCGATAGCGGGACTTGTATCAGACGATGAATTGAATGCGGAGTATATTCTTCCTATGGCATTCGACGAAAGAATAGGAAAGACTGTTGCGGCAGCTGTTGCAGAAGCAGCACGTAAGAGCGGTGTTGCAAGAATTTGATCTTGATTAAAATAACTATGCTTTAAGGAGCTCGGACATGAAAATCGGATTTGATAACGATAAATATTTGAAAATGCAGTCGGAGCATATTCGTGAGAGAATAGCCAAGTTTGGCGGCAAGCTCTATCTTGAGTTTGGTGGCAAGCTTTTTGACGACTATCATGCGTCAAGAGTTCTGCCGGGATTTAAGCCGGACAGTAAGCTCCAGATGCTTCTTCAGATGAAGGACCGAGCTGAAATAGTTATTGCAATAAATGCATTCGATATTGAAAAGAATAAGGTGAGGGGAGATATTGGTATCTCATACGACCTTGACGTGCTTCGCCTTATGGATGCTTTCAAAGAGGTTGGGCTTTACGTGGGCAGTGTGGTTATGACGAGGTTTGAGTCACAGCCTGCGGCGTTAGCTTTCAAGGCTCGATTGGAGAGCTTGGGTATAAAGGTATATCGCCATTATTCTATCGAAGGATATCCCTCGGACATCGGAAAGATAGTAAGTGAAGAGGGGTTTGGCAAAAACGAGTATATAGAGACGACGAGAGAATTGGTCATTGTAACTGCTCCCGGCCCCGGAAGCGGTAAAATGGCGGTTTGTCTGTCTCAGTTATATCACGAGCTTATGCGTGGAGTAAAGGCGGGGTATGCGAAATTTGAGACTTTCCCTGTTTGGAATCTACCTCTTAAGCACCCTGTGAACATAGCTTATGAAGCTGCGACGGCGGACCTCAATGACGTAAATATGATAGATCCGTTCCATCTTGACGCTTATGGCACGACGGCGGTCAACTATAACAGAGACGTGGAAATATTCCCGGTTCTCAATGCTATGCTTGAAAAGATTCTTGGAGAGTCGCCTTATAAATCTCCTACGGATATGGGCGTTAATATGGCCGGAAACTGTATAGTTGACGACGAAATTACATGCAGGGCATCAAACCAAGAGGTTGTAAGAAGATATTGCACGGCTTTGTGTGATAGAAAGAAAGGGAACGTCGGAGACGAGGTTGTCTTCAAAATGGAACTTCTTATGAAGCAGGCGGGGCTTTCGGTCGAGGATCGTCCGATAATCGGAGCGGCACTATCCAAAGCAGAATCTTCGGGAGGCCCTGCTGCATCAATGGAGTTGCCGGACGGAACGATAATTACGGGTAAAACGTCACCCCTGCTCGGTGCATCTTCTGCACTTATGCTGAACGCTTTGAAGTATTTGGCGGGAATTCCTGATGATCATGCCCTTATTTCTCCATCAATGATCAAGCCGATCTCCCATCTTAAAATAGTGAACCTCGGAAACCGAAATCCGCATCTTCATATCGACGAGTTGCTAATCGCACTGTCGATTTGCGCGGTAACGTCGCCTGAGGCGGAACTTGCGATGAAACAGCTTGATAAATTGCGTGGATGCGATGCCCATTCTACCGTTATTCTGTCCGAAGAAGACGTTAAAACTTTCAAAAAGCTGGGGATCAATCTTACGTGCGAGCCTCGGTATCAAACCAAACGACTTTATAATAAGTAAAATATAAAAATTATAAAATATCGGAGGTAAATATGAAAAAAAGTACTTTTTTTAGCGATTTCAAAAAGTTTATAGCAAAGGGAAATGTTCTTGACTTGGCTGTCGGCGTTGTTGTTGGCGGAGCGTTCAACAAGATAGTTACTGCTCTTGTAAACGACATCATTATGCCGCTTGTAGGACTTGCTACCGGTGGACAGAGCATAGCTGATCTTAAATGGATCATAAAAGAGGCTGTTTATGCTGAAGATGGAGTGACTGTGCTTTCGGCTGAAAACGCTCTCAAATACGGTGATTTTCTTCAGACTATCATTGATTTTCTCATTATAGCTTTAACTGTTTTTTGTGTTTTGCGCGTTATGATGAGAGTAAAGACGTTGACAGAGAAAAAAGAGAAGGAAGAAGCCGAGGCAATCGAGGCAGCAAAAGAGCCTACTCCACCTGCTGAAACAACAGAAGATATACTCAAAGATATAAGAGAGCTTTTGAAAAAATAAGGGTTGAGGATATTGTTTTTGGCGGCTTAAATGTTAATAAAATGTAAATATCGCAAAAAAAGCAAAAAATATTCAAAAGATACTTGACATACATATTGTTTCATGGTATCATATGTGTAGTATTTTGAGTTAGTGCCCGTTTGTTGCACTATTTGCAGCAAACATTACCTTGGTATAATTCTGTAAGGAGGAAAGTAAAAAATGAAAAATTACGTTGTTCCTGAGATGGAAGTTGTACTTCTTGATGTTGAGAATGTTATCACAGTAAGTTACACAGATGACGGTGTAACTGAGGATGCTGGAAATATTTTCGGTTAATAATTGGAGAAGCATTCTAAAATTTTCGACTGACGATTCCCGTACGGAAAGGTGCGGGTTTTTGTCGTTGTCGGAATTTTTGGGTATTATTGATGTTATTGAAACAAATTTTGCCGATAGTGAAAGGAACGTTTGAGTATATCTTATTTTATTGTCGTAAATTCGATAAATCTATTGACAAACAAAGGGGTTTATGATAAAATAACACCTGTTGATTTCGCAATACGGAGGCATAGCTCAGTTGGTTAGAGTACTTGCTTGACATGCAAGGGGTCGCAGATTCGAGTTCTGCTGTCTCCACCAAAACAAAAAAGAGGCATTTGCCTCTTTTTTGTTTTGGTTTGAAATGGGGCAACTCGAATCTCTCCGATGCTCGCATCGGATATGTTTGCGAAGTGAGATGAGCGGGAGAGGGAGATAAAAGCGCAAACTTAGATTCTGAGTTCTGCTGTCTCCACCATAAAAAGTCTTGAAATCATTTGGTTTCAAGGCTTTTTCTTTTCTCCTAATAATGCAATAAAAGCAATTAGGTCAACAAAAAGGTCAACAAATGCCGTGTTTTGTGGGAAAGAAGGTCAAAATGGCAAGTATTTACCCCAACCGCAAAAACGGAAAAATCATCTCTTTCAAATTCAAGGCATATCTTGGCAGAGATGAAAACGGAAAACAAGTATTCAAATGCACAACTTGGATTCCTGACAAAACTATGAGCGAGGGCAAGTTAACCGCTCTCGCGGAAAAAGAAGCAACAATATGGGAGCGTGATTTGCTTTGTACTATCGCAGAAGAAAAACGCACCACCTCACCCGAGGAAATCACTTTCAAGGACTTTGTTGAAAAGAAATGGTTTCCAACCGAACTTAACAATTCTGAACACCGTAATTCAACTATTGATTTTAGGCGTTATTTGCTCATTGTAATCGTTGACTACTTGGGCGAATTTAAGTTAAAGAATATCGACAGTGCTAAAATAGAGGAATATCTTGATTATCTCAAAAACACTTACAGAACTAAGCATAACACACAAGTTTCACAGCAGACAATGCGACATCATTACTGTACTCTCAATTTAATATTCGAATATGCACTAAAATTAAACTATGTATCTGTTAATCCTTTAGCCAAAGTCAAAACACCCAAGCTCGCAAAACACCTCGCAAAACACAAGGTTGATGCACTTTCCAAGGGGGAAGTTTTGGAGTTTATAAAGGAGATAGAAAATCTCCCCCTTATGCAACGATTAATTTATACTCTGCTTTTAACTACGGGTGTGCGACGTGGAGAGTGTTTCGGCTTACAATGGGGCGATATTGACTTTGAAAATCGCACCATACTCATCGAACGAAATGTAACATATACCGCTCTCAAAGGAATATCGGTGGGACTGCCAAAAACCAATACGGGAATACGGGAAATACCAATAACAGCAGCTGTATTATCCTTATTGACTGACTACAAAAAGAGCGAACAACAAGAAAATTCTCTCTCAAATGATATGTTTTTATTTCATTCTGTAAGTTCTCCTTTTGTTCCTCACGATCCCACATTTATTACCAAGCATATGAAGAAATTTATGAAAAGGATAGGCTTACCCGATATGTCTCCGCACGATTTGCGACATACTTGCGCTTCTATGCTTCTGCAAAGCGGTGCAGATATTAAAAGTGTTCAGGATATTCTTGGTCATTCGAATGCTTCGACTACACTAAATTTTTACGTTCGCTCCAATATGGAATCAATGCAACGAGCAACGGCAAAAGCGTTTGATTTCGGTAAGGAATTTTTGTAATAAGGCCCATTGTTGAGGAAACGGTTGCTAAACAGCTCACGGATTAATTCGTCCGTGGGCTGTTTTTATCACCACGGAAACCAATTTGATCATTTTTTGAATTTTGACAAAATTAACATTGACAAAATACTAAATTGAGGGTATAATATGATTAGATAAATATAATGCGAGGTAAATATGCGTAATTACAATTATAAAGACGAGTGGGAGAAGCTGCTTATTCCCGAAGTGGTATCTCTGTTGACACAGATTCACGAATACAAAGGCGAACAGACCTTGTTTATAGGATCAAAGGCTGATACGTTAACCCAACTTGTTGAGATAGCAAAGATACAGAGCACGGAATCGTCGAATAAAATTGAAGGCATTTATACCTCTGATGAGAGGCTTAAGAGCTTGGTGGCAAACAAAACTACTCCTCGTACAAGGAATGAGCAAGAGATTGCCGGATATCGCGATGTGCTTTCCACGATACATGAGAGTTATGATTTTATTCCCGTAAAACCGTCAATTATATTACAGCTTCATCGTGACTTGTATAAATTTAGTGGCAAGTCAATTGGTGGTTCATATAAAGCTACTGATAACGTGATTACTGAGGAAGACAGTGAAGGCAATAAATTCGTCCGTTTTCAGCCCGTTCCCGCTTTTGAAACAGCTACAGCAATCGATGGTGTTTGCGAAGCTTTTGATGAGGCTATAAATCAAACCGATGCTGATCCTCTTCTCATTATACCGATGTTTGTGCTCGACTTTTTGTGTATCCATCCCTTTAATGACGGAAACGGCAGAATGAGCAGATTGCTTACTATTTTGTTATTGTACCGTGCGGGATACATTGTGGGTAAATATGTAAGTATAGAGAAAATGATCGAGCAAACAAAGGAAACCTATTATGAGGCGCTCGGCAACAGCTCGGTGAACTGGCACGATGAGAAAAACGATTACGTTCCATTTGTACAGTATACACTTGGCGTTGTGCTTGCCGCATATCGCGAATTTTCCTCAAGAGTCAAGTTTATAGCAGCGAGCAATATGTCAAAGCCCGAACGCATAAGAGAAATCATCAAAGAAACTCTTGGCAAAATAACAAAAACCGAAATTATGGAAAAATGTCCCGACATCAGCCAGGTTACAATACAGAGAGCTCTTAACGATTTGGTTAAAAGCAGAGAAATACTGAAGATTGGCGGCGGACGCTACACATCATATATGTGGAATCACGGAAAGGATTAAAAAATGATTACAGGAGAACTTAAAAATAGAATTGACGGACTTTGGGATGTGTTTGCGGCAGGTGGACTTGTTAATCCCCTCGACGTAATCGAGCAGGTCACATATTTGATGTTTATTCGCGATCTTGACGACACAGATAATATCCGCGCCAAAGAAGCCGTTATGCTCGGACTTCCTCACAATAGCATCTTTGCTGAAAAAGTAAAGGTTGGCGACCGCGAGATTGACGGCAACCAGCTCAAGTGGTCTGTGTTCCATGACTTTCCGGCTGGTAAGATGTACTCGACTGTTCAGGAATGGGTGTTCCCGTTTATCAAGGGGCTTCACGATGATAAGGACAGCGCATATTCCAAATATATGGACGATGCTATTTTCAAAATCCCCACCCCTCTGCTTCTCGATAAGATCGTCACCATTCTTGACGACATCTACGCACAGATGGCGCAGATCAAGGATAGCGACATTCGCGGTGATGTGTACGAGTATCTTCTCTCCAAAATCTCGCAGTCGGGTCTGAACGGTCAGTTCCGTACCCCTCGTCATATCATTCGTATGATGGTCGAGCTGATGGATCCGGGGGCTGATGAGATCATTTGCGACCCCGCGTGCGGTACGTCG
>JAFYLR010000017.1 GCA_017550115.1 Clostridia bacterium
ATTCCGAGCACCATAGCCTTGACGCATCTGCCGCCCATACCTCTTTCCTCATATCTTTCGATCTTGTTTGAAAGCAGCTTCTTTATTGCCTCGGGGATCTTTTCGATGCCTTTTCCCGTAATACAATCGGTCTCTATACAAACGGTATTGTCGGTCGTATACTTATTAGCCCAATATTTTGTCACTTCGGGATCTGCAAGGGAAGTCTTATTCATCAGAATAATGACAGGCTTATTCTCGCATATTTTTGAAATAACAGGATTTCGAGAGCTCATCGGAATTCTCGCATCAAGTATTTCGATCACTATATCTACGTTTTTAAGGTTTTCGGCAATAAGTCTTTTTGTTTTAGCCATATGGCCGGGAAACCACTGTATCTGTTCCGAGGGCATTTATATTCTCCTAATTTTTTATTCAACGGCACCCATCTTTTCAAAGGGTGTAAGTCTGCATATGACCTTTCCAAGAACTCGTCTTTCATCGACGAGACCGATATCGTCAAAACGGCTGTCAAGCGAGTTATATCTGTTATCTCCCATAACAAAAATATATCCTTCGGGAATTTCCATAGGCTCTGAAAAATCATAGTCACTTCTGTAAAAGTCGTAGATAAGCTTTCTCGAATCATCAAGGAAAATGTAGTCCTCCTTGAAGGTGTAAGACTCGCTCACGTTCCCGAGGGAGTCTATCTTTTGAACGCCGCGCCGATAAATCTCGCGGGAGTTGAAGGCTCGCCGTGCAGGGCTGTGTTGATTGAATTTTGATGAAAATATGGGTGGGATTCTGAAACCGAAGTTTGCGCATAATGTGGTGCGAGATCTTCGTGGGGCGGTAGCGCGAACTCTTGTGTAGTTTCGCAAGCGAAACTACACGGGGCACTGAATCCTCGAAGTTCATCAAAAAGAAAGGTGTAAGCATAGAGCTTACACCTTTCTTTTTGGCGGAGCGGGTGGGATTCGAACCCACGTGCGGTTTCCCGCAAACTGATTTCGAGTCAGCCCCGTTATGACCTCTTCGATACCGCTCCGTATTAAATTTCGTTGATATTTCAATCAACGTGCAATATTATATCACATTTCAAATAATATTTCAAGAGGTTTTTTAAAAAAACTTGAAAAATTATTATTTTGTTGCTCTTATTGTATAAGTCGCTCCCCAATTTGATAGAGTTTCCACTTTTGAAAAGCCGCTTTTGTAAAGAATTTCGGTTTCGTGTTCTACTGTAAGAGGAGTATCGTAATGATAAAATTCGCTCTCCGACAAATTCTGTTCTTTTCTGAGACGTATATATTCGTTTCTGAAATTCTGTTCGTACTCATCATCTTTTGCAAAATAATCGGTTAGTATAAAGTATCCGTCCGCTTTTAATGAATTATATAGATTACAGTAAAGCGGAAGTTTTTCGTCTGCTGCGAAATGATGAAGAGATTCAACTGACACGACGGCATCATAATTGTTATCTCCTAAATCAGTTTCAAAATATGAACGGCAAATTAGAGATAAATTTCTATCTCGGTGCTTGTTTTCCAATAATGCAAGCATTCCCGGTGCTAAGTCAATGCCGGTTACTTCGGCAGTAGGGTTTAATTTGAAATATTCGTCAAGCTCCAGTCCTGTTCCGCATCCGAGGTCAAGAACTTGAGCGTGGGGCGTCTTTGGGAGTAAATCTGCAGTATAAGGATAAAATATTTTCGCATCCTCTATACACTCAAGCATATGTGATTCGTAATCTTTAAGTCTTGCGTCGAAAAATTCGCCCATCGGTTCAAGCTTCATAAATATTACCTCCCTTTGAAGAACTAACTAATTATAACATTTTAATTGCGGTTTGTCAATAATATTCAAATCTAAAGGATACAATTTTATGTTTTATCTTGTATTAAATTGTAAAATGTGATATAATATAGCTAATGCAATTTAACGGAGGCAGTTAAGAATGAAAATTACGTTTATGGGCGCCGGAAGCAGCGTTTTTGTTAAAAAGGTTCTCGGCGATACGCTTATGTGCGAGTGCTTTAAGGATGCCGAAATTGCGCTTTATGACATTGACGGCGAAAGACTTGAAGACTCTTATATGCTTATCACCCGCCTTAATAAGGTCATTAACGGCAATAAGGCGAAGATCAAGAAGTATCTTGGTGTTGAAAACCGCAAAAAGGCTCTCAAGGGCGCGAATTTTGTTATAAATGCTATTCAGGTTGGTCTTTACGATCCCTGCACTAAGATCGATTTTGCAATCCCAAAGAAATATGGAATCAATCAGACTATCGGTGATACCCTTGGTATCGGCGGTATTATGAGAGGTATGCGCACCATTCACGTGCTCAAGGATTTTGCCGCTGATATGGCAAAGGTATGCCCTGATGCATATTTCCTCAACTATACCAATCCTATGGCTATTCTTGCGGGCTATATGGAAAGATTCACTCCCATCAAATCCATCGGTCTTTGCCACAGCGTTCAGGTTTGCTCCGAGAAGCTTCTCAAGCGACTGGAGATGGAAGAATATCTTGAAGGACGTCAGGAGAAGATTGCGGGTATCAACCATATGGCATGGCTTCTTGAGATCCGCGATAAGAACGGAAACGACCTTTATCCCGAGATCAAGCGCCGCGCCAAGCTTATGAACGAAGGTGAGCCTCATAAGGATATGGTCAGATTTGACTATATTGATAAGTTCGGTTATTATTGCACCGAGTCTAGTGAGCATAATGCAGAGTATAACAATTTCTATATCAAACCCGGACGTGAGGATCTTATTGAGAAGTTCAACATTCCGCTTGACGAATATCCTCGCAGATGCGAAAAGCACATCGTAAAATGGGCGCAGCAGAGAGAAGATCTGCTTAATGGTATTACTCCCGAGCACAAGCGTTCCCACGAGTATGCATCCAGAATCATGGAAGCTATCGTAACCGGCAAGCCCTTCAAGATTGGCGGTAACGTTATCAATAACGGTCTTATTCCCAACCTTCCCGCAGAGGCTTGTGTTGAGGTTCCTTGCTTCGTTGATAAGAGCGGTATCACTCCTACATACGTTGGTCCCCTCCCCACTCAGCTTGCAGCTATGAACTCATCTAACATTTATCCTCAGATGCTCACTATCGAGGCTGCTGTGACCGGAAAGATCGAGACGCTTTATCAGGCAGCTATGATGGATCCCAGAACCGGTATGTGCCTTTCCACCGACGAGATC
>JAFYLR010000018.1 GCA_017550115.1 Clostridia bacterium
CGTTGCAATTAAAATCTGGAATTGAGGACATAGCAAGTATTTCGCCGGTTTTTACATCCATAACAATACCGCAAACTCTCTCGCTCGCTCCATTGTCCGCAAGAGTTGCTCGAAGCTGATTTTCAAGCTCATACTGTATGAACATATCTATCGTTGTCGTGATATTATAGCCGTCCTCTGCCTCTATATAGCTTTCGTATTCTGTTGGCATCTCATTTCCGTAGGAATCACGCGCGGTTATATAAACTCCGTTTGTTCCGGACAGATCGTCTTCATAATAATATTCAAGTCCGTAAAGGCCGTTGTTCTCGGAGCCGGTAAAACCGAGAACACTTGAAGCTAAGCTATCATAGCAATAATAACGCTTTGATGTCGCCTCAAGATGTATTTCCGAATAAAGATTGTTCTCAGCGATAAATTCTCTGACTTTTTGAGCAACGTCGTTCTCAACGTTCTTCGCTATAGTCTCATCAAGACGGTTTACCTTTGCCGTTTTCTCAATTATAGTATCATAATCAGCCCCAAGAAGCTCGGAAAGCTTCTCTGCTATAAGCTTATCAAGATCGGGGCGAGGATTTTTTATATATTCACCGTCGGCATTGGTCGTTCCTTTAATTGCACTCTGTATATCCTTCGGAGAAATAAAAACACGGTATACTGTGACGTCAGTTGCTAGCAGTACACCGTTAGTATCGTATATATCGCCTCGGTCGGCAGGTATAACAGACTCGGTGGTCATCTGTGAAATAACTTCTTTCTGATACCGTTCGTAATCTTCCGTTTGAAGCGATAAAATTCTGAAAGCCAGGAATACAAACGCCGCCGCAATAAAGACGATCATAAGGTAAGAACGCTTGTATAGACTCGTGCTTACCGATTTTTGTGGCATTCGTTCTTCCTCCTCTCAGCTTTTTATTATATGTAGAAATCATTACGGAAAAAGCAGAACTCAAAATAATATCAAATTCTGCTTTCCCTTTTCTTTATATGTTTATTTTTGAAAAATGAAAAATATTCGTTTTAAGAGTCAGCTTTATCAATTTCCGCCGCGAATTGCGCTGAGAATAGTAGAAAGGCCAACGCTTGTATCATTATTATCCTCAAAAGTCTCTATCTTGTCCTCATCGCCAAGCTTTATATACTGTCTTGATACAAGATCCTTCTTTACCATTCCGAGCTTGTTTACGGCTATATCATTTATAGCTCTGAGGTCATTCTTGCTTTCAAGAGCGATAAGCAACTCATCCTCTTGCTTTGCAAGTGAAGCGATCTCGTTCTGCATATTAACGTAATCATTCGAAGCGTCGCTGAGAAGTACCGAGCTTCCGACAATGAACATCAAGGATACTGCACAGATAACGACTGTAAGCATAGCACTGATCGGAAGACTACGGAAATTGCGGGAAAGCAACTTCACGGGAGCTGTCATTTTACTCGCTTCCCTCTCAACAGCTCTTCTGAGTTTAGATACGGGAACTTTCTGCTCTTCCTTCTTCTGCGGAAGATTTCTCTCGGACGAATTACCGGAGGCTGCACGTACGCTGTTTGCACGTCTTGCGTTCTCATTGTTTACATTATTTGTATAAGAACGAGAAGAAGATGTTCTCTGATTAGACGACACCGGACGAGCGTTCATCTTCTGCTGTACGTTTGTTATGGGGCGGTAGCCTGAGTGAGCCCTGTAGCTCTGTTCAAATTCACCAAGCGTAAGCGGCTGAGAAGAAGTGCTTCTGTAGGCATACGCACCATCGTTTCCATAACTGTTGGCAGAGGATCTCGCTTGCATAGCAAGTCCACGTCCCGCAAATCTACACTTAAGACTTTCAAGCACGGCACCCGTGTCTTGATAATTATTCTGATAGGCTTGTTGTGTATCGCGGTAATACATGGTAATAAATCCCCCTCAAATAATTTTATATTTTTTCTGCAACTCTTAGTTTTGCACTTCTTGATCTCGGATTTTCTTGGAGCTCCTGCTCTGAAGGAAGTATAGGCTTCCGTGTTATAATCTTGACCTTTGGCTTGTTTCCACAAACGCAAACGGGAAAGTTCTTCGGACAAGTACACCCTTGCGCAAGCGACGCGAATGTCTGCTTAACTATCCTATCCTCAAGAGAATGGAATGTGATAATGGCTATCCTGCCTCCCGGAGCCAAAAGCTTCTGTGCCCCCTCTATTGCAGGTTTTATCACATCAAGCTCGGCGTTAACTTCGATTCTTATTGCTTGAAATGTGCGTTTTGCGGGGTGATGTCCCCCTTGCTTTGCCTCGCTCGGCATAGCTCTTTTTATTATATCCACAAGCTCGCCTGTGGTTTCTATCGGTTTTACAGCTCTGCTTTTGACGATCTCGGAAGCAATCTTGCCACCAAATCTTTCCTCGCCATAACCATAAATAATCTCTCTTAATTTTTCCTCGCTGTAAGTGTTGACAACGACCGACGCATCAAGCGGATTACGATTATCCATCCTCATATCAAGTGGAGCGTCCGCATTATATGAAAATCCACGTTCGGGAGTATCCAGCTGATAAGAGGAAACCCCAAGATCCATAAGTATTCCGTCTATCTTGTCTATCCCAAGATCCGAACAAACTCTCGACACCTCGGAAAAATTACTTCTGACAAACGTCACTCTGTCAGAAAAAGGTTCAAGCCTTTTTGTCGCAGCCGCTATTGCCGTTTCATCTTGGTCTATAGCAATAAGTCTGCCGCCATCCGTTAAGGCCGCCGCTATATGATATGAATGTCCGCCGCCGCCCGCCGTTCCGTCAACGTATATTCCGTTCGGTTTTATCGAAAGACCCTCGATACATTCATCAAGAAGGACCGATCTGTGCTTGAATACTATCGGCGTTTTCTCTTCACCCATCATATATCGTATTCTCTTATAAGTTCGGAGATCTCAACAGGATCTTCAGCTTCAATCTTCTTTGCATAATTTTCTTCATTCCATATTTCTGCATAGTCACCACAGCCAACTATAACCGCCGTGCCCCTGCCAAGCTCTGCATGATCGCAAAGTGTTTGAGAAAGAAGCACACGCCCTTGAGAATCGTATCCGGATTCAAGAGAGTTGCGGAAAAGGAATCTGTTAACGTCATGGCGTCTTGATGCCGGTACCTTTGCCAAAACGTTTTCGCGATAATTTTCCCACTCTGACAAAGAATATACAAGAAGGCATTTATTATCGAGGTCACGGACGATCATAACAGTCTCGCCAAAGCTTTCTCTATGCTTTGCAGGTATAAACAATCTGTTCTTCGCATCAAGCGCATGTCTGAACTCACCGCAGAGATTCATATCCGTTCCTCCTTTGCCTTAAAATTTCATCCTGTTGATTTTATGTGCATTTTTTCGCCATTTTTGAGAAAAATTCAACATTTTGCACCACTTGTACATTTATTATAGTACCTTCTGCAGAAAAATGCAATAGTTTTGAGCAAATTTTATCAAATTTTTTTCAGTTTTTTTTGCAAAAGTAACAAAAAAACGCTCCATTTCCTAAATTTTGGAAATATTTTTTTACTAATATTTGTATTCTAGGATTATTTTTCCATATCTAACAATATCATACATTGTCGTATTGTGTCGCCGATTTCCCGACATTCGCTGTCAATATTTTTCTTTTTCAGATAAAGTCAGCTGTGAAATGTTTTCGAAGAATAAGGATTGTGAAAATGCTTTTATGACGACTCGAAAGCCGCCCTCAATTTTTCGAGAGCCCCCTTTTCTATTCTGCTAACATAGGATCGAGAGATACCAAGCAAAACAGCGACCTCTCTTTGAGTAAGTGGTTCTTTTCCGCAAAGCCCGAAACGCAATGTTATAATTTTTCTTTCTCTGGCTGATAGCAAATTGTTCACATAACGCATTGCCTGGGCCGAACGCAAAGCACGGTCAACGTCATCGCAAAGACTTTCATCGCTGCTTATTACATCAATGTACGTGAGTGGATTACCGTCACGATCAATATCTATAGTTTCATTTATAGACACTTCATTCGCCGTCTTTTTTTGAGAACGAAAGTACATAAGTATCTCATTTTGAATACATTTTGCACCATATGTGGCAAATCGGGCACCATTTTTAGGGTCAAATGAATCAACAGCCTTCACAAGACCTATAGTTCCAACAGAAACAAGATCCTCACCACATTTACTTGATGAATAATATTTTCTTACAATGTGCGCAACAAGTCTGAGATTGTGTAGGATCAGTTTTTCTCTCGCCTGCTCGTCTCTCTCTTCTCGATACTTTTGAAAGTATTCGTGCTCTTCTTTCTCATCAAGAGGAGGAGGGAAAGAATTCGGGGTTGATATTCCGAGTATCATACAAGCGGCCTTGAAAGTTGCGGAAAGCAAAAATGTCAGCAAAAAAATCACCTCTTTTCATATAAATATTATGCAATCAAATGAATTCTTTGCCTGTACATTGACAAAACGGCAAAAAAATGGTATCATTATGTTTAAATTAAAAGCCATTTTAAATATAGGAAGGTCTATTATGAGTATATTAATCGGTAACGCTGTTGTCGGACAATCAGGCGGTCCTACATCTGCTATTAACGCTACACTGTCCGGAGTCATCAAGGGTGCAAAAGAACTGAAAGCCTCAGGAACAATAAATACGCTTTACGGTATGCTTAACGGCATCGAAGGCTTTTTGGAGGAGAGGCTTATCGATCTCCTTGGTTTTTTTGATAGCGAGGACAAGCTTTCTATCCTTGAACAAACTCCAGCATCCGCCCTCGGCTCCTGCAGAAAGAAAATGCCCTCACTTGAGAGCGAGGATGTAATATATGAAAAGCTTCTCGCTATTTTCAAGAAATATAACATAAGATATTTCTTTTATATCGGCGGAAACGATTCTATGGACACCGTCTCGAAAATAGGCAGATACACAGAAAAATGCGGATATGAAATGAGAGTTATCGGAGTGCCGAAAACTATTGACAACGACCTCATGATAACCGATCACACCCCCGGATTCGGTTCTGCCGCCAAGTATATCGCAACCACAACGCAGGAAATTTTGCGTGACTGTTCGGTATATACTCTGAAGGCTGTCACGATAATAGAGATAATGGGAAGAGACGCAGGCTGGCTTGCTGCATCTGCGGCTATCGGCAGAAAGGTTTGCGGATATGAGCCTGATTTTGTTTATCTGCCCGAACGTGATTTCGATATGGATAAATTCTTAAGTGACGTACGCTCAGCTCTTGACCGTCACCCGAATGTTGTTATAGCAATATCCGAGGGGATACATTTTGCGGACGGATCGTACGTAGGCTCAGCTTTACAAAACGGAGCCGTCGATGTTTTCGGACACAAATATCTTGCAGGCGGCGGAAAAGCCCTTGAGGGTATCATAAAAGAAAAGCTCGGTTGCAAGGTTCGTTCAATAGAATTGAATCTCTGCCAGAGATGTGCCGCTCATATCGCTTCAAAGACGGATATCGACGAATCGGTAGCCGTCGGAAAAGCGGCAGCGAATGCGGCCGCCCAAGGCGAGAGCCGTGTTATGATGACGATCGACCGTACACCAAAAGAGACTTATGAGGTAAGCATCGGTACTGTTTGCGTTGATGAAATTGCTAACCAAACAAAGCTCGTTCCCGATAACTTTATAAATGAAGAAGGCAACGGCGTAACAGATGAATGTGTAGATTATTTATTACCTCTTATTCAGGGCGAAATCTCTACGATTTACAAAGACGGCCTCCCCGTTCATGTCATTATTTAAAAAAAAGATGCTCCTCTCGGCGAGGAGCATCTTTTTTGTTTTACGTTTAGTCTTTTTGATTTTCAGATTAAAAATATATAGCTCTTGACTTTTGCTTTTTTTGATGATATAATATACAAATGAGAAAAATAAATAAATTAAAGAGGTTGTCATGTCAGAGCAATACTTAAGAGATTTGTTATCCGATTTCGACATAAGGTCCGACATTTCAAACGCGAAAATTTATCCTTACGGCGGTGGACATATAAACTCCACCTTTCTTATTGAAGGCAATTCTAAATACATATTGCAGAAAATCAACACAAATGTATTTAAGAACCCTGTTGAACTGATGAATAATATAGTTCTTGTCACTTCTCACATAAAGAAAAAAATCGAAGAAGCAGGCGAGGACCCTGAAAAGAAAATGACTTCGGTTGTAAAAGCAAAAAACGGAGATAATATGATAACAGATAAAAACGGCGATTGTTACCGTGTTATCACCTTCGTAAATGCTATCTCGCATGAGACGATAGAACATTCATCTCAGCTCTACCGCGCTGCAAAAACGTACGGGCAGTTTCAAAAAATGCTCGCAGATTTTCCTGCAGAAAAACTGTATGAGGTTATTCCTCATTTTCACCACACACCCAACCGTTTCAAAAATTTAGAAAAGGCGATCTCAGAAAACGAAAGTGGAAGACTTGATTCTGTTCGTGACGATATAGAATTTGCTCTCTCGTACAGGGACAGGATAGGTGAGGTAGTAAACGGCATATCGGACGGAAGCATACCTCTCAGAGTAACACATAACGACACAAAAATAAACAATTTCCTTTTTGATCGTGAAACTGATGAGTGCATTTGTATGATCGATTTTGACACGGTCATGTCAGGCTCCCTTCTTTACGACTTTGGAGATGCTCTTAGAATAGGTGCTTCAAGTGCGGCCGAAGACGAGGTCGACCTTGACAAGGTTCATTTCTGTGTTGAGCCGTTTGAACAATTTACCAGAGGGCTTTTGGAAGAGCTTTCGGGAGAAATAACCCCTCGCGAGCTAGAGCTTTTGCCGTACAGTGCTTTACTTATGACGTATGAAGTGGGCATAAGATTTCTTACCGACTATTTAAACGGCGACATTTATTTCAAAACGTCATATCCTGAGCATAATATCGTTCGAGCACGTAATCAGTTTAAGCTGGTTCGTGATATAGATGCTCGAATGAATGATCTGAACGCGCTTGTAAAGAAGATTCATAATGAATTAAGATAAAGTAAACGGGCAGTCTTAGGACGGCCCGTTTCTAAAAAAGATATTATAAAGGAGAAGTATATGCCTTCGATCACGATTCTCGGAGCCGGCACATGGGGTACGGCACTCGCCGCAATGCTCGGTGCGAATGATTCGAAAATTGATAATGTCACGCTTTGGTCTGCTATCGAGAGTGAAATAGAAACCATGAAAAGATCTCGCCAACACCCAAATTTCAAAGATTTGGTATTGCCGAGCAAGGTGGGCTTCGAAACAGATATCGAAAAAGCGTGTACAGGGGCAGATATAATAATATTTGCCGTCCCCTCCCCTTTTATTAGAGAAACAGCGAGAAAAGTGGCCCCTTTCATTGATGAAAAATGCATAATAGTCGATGTTGCAAAGGGACTTGAAGCTGATACACGAAAAACATTAAGCGAAGTAATATCAGACGAAATAGGAACAAAAAACGGTGGAATAGTCGCTCTCTCAGGACCCACTCATGCTGAAGAGGTTGTTCTCGGATTGCCAACGACTATCGTTGCCGCATCAGAGAATATAAAGGCTGCGGAATATATCCAACAGATATTCTCAAACAGATTTTTCAGAGTATATACAAACAGTGATATTAAAGGCATCGAGATCTGCGGTGCACTTAAAAACATAATCGCACTTGCAGCCGGTATATCGAGCGGTCTCGGTTACGGAGACAATACGAAAGCCGCTATTATCACACGCGGAATGGCGGAAATCACAAGACTTGGAGTGAGCCTCGGGTGCTCTGAGCGAACGTTTGAGAGTCTTGCGGGAATAGGCGATCTCGTTGTCACCTGTACTAGCCGTCACAGTCGAAACAATCAAGCCGGATTTCTTATAGGACAAGGTATGAGTGCAAAAGAAGCAGAAAAAGAGGTCGGCATGGTAGTTGAAGGAATAAACGCTCTTCCCGCCGCTATGGAATTTGCCGAAGCTCAAGGAGTTGAGCTTCCGATATGCTCCATTGTGAACCGTATAGTAAACGGAGAACTCTCCGCCACATGTGCTCTGACCGAGCTTATGTCAAGAGATTTGAAATCAGAAATATAAAAATAACCGACGGTGGCAGAAAAGCCACCGTCGGTTATTTTTATATAAGCTCATACGAATTGTCTTGACCTATGCTTAAATGCTTTTTGTAGAAAACAGTAAGTGCCCGTACAAGATACTCCGTATCAAGTGCACCTGCAGTTTCAAAGGACGAATGCATCGCAAGCTGAGCAAGTCCGATATCAACAGTATTGAGCGATACCTGTGTATTTGCGATATTGCCAAGAGTGGAACCGCCCGGCATATCTGCTCTGTTCGCATATGACTGACACGGAACTCCGGCCTCTTCGCAAACAAGTCTGAAAAGTGCAGACGAGACAGCGTCCGTCGTATATTGTTGATTCGCATTATACTTTATCACGATACCGCCATTCATATAGACGGTATGATTTTTGTCCGAATATTCGGGGTGATTAGGATGAGAAGCGTGAGCATTGTCACATGAAACAAGAAAACTCGAAGCGACCTTACGTCTGTAATCCTCGTCACTTCCATCGAGAGCAAAGACTATTCTGCAAAGAACGTCATACAAGAAAGTAGATGCTGCCCCCTGCTTTGTTCTGCTGCCGACCTCTTCGTTGTCGAACAAACAGTAAACGGGCATATTTTTAACGTCATCTTTTTCAGAGTCCACAAACGCGCGAAGAGCCGAAAAAGCACATTGAAGGTCATCGAGTCGAGGAGACGAAATAAAGTCGCCCCACTCAATACCATCTTGAGAATTATATAAAAACAAATCAGTTGTTATTATATCTTCTTTCTTTGCGTCTGCCGCAGAAGCTATCTTGTCAAGAAAAGTTTCCGTTCCAGCTCCTGAGCTTATGATCGGAGGCATATCAATAGCAGGATTATAGGACATACCGTCGTTCGCATTTCTGTTCATATGAATCGCAACGTTCGGTATCAAAGCCGAAACGTCCTTCAAATCCACAAGACGACTCTCAAATCCGTTCTCTTTTCGCACCATTATTCTGCCCGCGATTGAGAGGGGTCTGTCAAGCCAAGTAGAACAAAGCATTCCACCATATTTTTCAACAGACAGACGCAGATACTTTCCGTCGGATATCACAGGATTTTCCTTGATTTTGAACGTAGGGCTGTCGCCGTGCGACGCCGTCATCATAAAACCGTCAAAATCTCCTTTGGGAACTCTAAATGAAATTAAAGAAGAGCCGTTTCTTGTAACATAGTACCCCTTCCCCGCCTCAAGCTTCCATTCATCATTTTCCCTTATCTCAGTGTACCCGTTTTCTCTCAAAACCGTTGCTGTATGAGAAACAGCATGATACGGTGTCGGAGATGCCTTGATATATTTCAAAAGTTCCTTATTCATAAACTCACCTCTTGGTAGTTTTTTTATATTATAAACTATTTTCGCCTTAAAATCAAGATATCCATAAATCTTTCTGTTTTTTCACGTGTTTTATCTCAAAACACGCACTTTATGGAAAACTATTGAAATAATGAAAGATTTATGATACAATAATATTAAATATAGTCATTTTAGGGGCGTTTATATGAAGGTTCAATATCTTGAATGTGCAAAAATCATAAATACACACGGAACAAAAGGAGCTATCAAGCTTGAGAACAGATGCGATACTCCGAAAATACTGTCCTCTCTTCGCCGTATATATCTCAAAAACGGCACAGAGTATGAGGAGCGCCAAGTCCGTTGCGCCTCTGTTTTCAAAGAGTTTGTTATAATGGAAATTGAGGGAATTTCCGATATGGATACGGCTATGCTGCACAAAAACCGTCTCCTTTACGCAAAAAGAGAAGATATCCCTCTCGCCAAAGGCTCTTTCTTTATCGCCGACCTTGAGGGGTTGCTTGTCATAGATAATGATAACGGAAAAGTCTATGGAAAGCTAAAGGAAGTGCTCAACCGTGGTGCATCCGATATTTACGTTATCGATACACCCACAGGCGAGAAAATGATTCCGGCGGTAAAAGAGTTTGTACGTGAAATAGACCTTGAAAAAGGGATATTTATAAGTCCTATTGACGGAATGTTTGACGACGAATAACAGTGGAGCAAAAATATGAGATTTGATATTATGACGCTTTTTCCCGAGCTTGTAACTTATGTCTTGGGGGAAAGTATTATAGGTAGGGCTCAAAAAAACGGCACTATAGAGATTGCCGCCCACAATATACGGGATTATTCCGAGGACAAGCATCGTAGAGTTGACGACACCCCATATGGAGGCGGAATGGGAATGCTTATGGCAGCTCCGCCTATATATAATTGCTACGAAGCAACTCTTAAAGAAGCAGATTCGGCTCTTGCTTCGGTTGTCGATGGTGAGATACGCAGAAAAGTCGTTTTTATGTCGCCTAAAGGAAAGGTTCTTACTCAGCAAAAAGCAAAAGAACTCTCTGAATATGATAATCTGATAATTCTCTGCGGTCATTACGAAGGCGTTGACCAAAGAATTATCGACGAGATAGTTGATGAAGAAATATCTATCGGGGATTATGTGCTAACGGGCGGAGAGATACCCGCTTGTATCCTCGTCGACTGTGTATCAAGATTGATAGATGGGGTACTCTCCTCCGATGAATGTTACGAATGCGAAAGTATAGCCTGCGGTATGCTCGAATATCCGCAATATACAAGGCCGCTTGAGTTTCACGGCGTAAAAGTACCCGACGTGCTCCTCTCGGGGCATCACGCAAACATCGACAAATGGCGTACAGAACAATCTATAGAATTAACACGCAAAATGCGTCCCGATTTAATTAAAAAAAAGGAGGGCGAAAATTGAAATTAAAAGCGAAAATAAGAGAGCTTTTTGCCTCAAGTGCAATAGTGCGTTTTTCAAAAAAGTGCTATGACGCAATGTTTTCGGGAATTTTCGGCTCGTTTTTCACAAGCTACACCCCCTGCAACCAACTTTTTGAGAATGGGATATGGGGAAAAGGAAGAAATGAAAAGGTCGGATCATGGAAGGATTCCGGACTTTCGAGAATACGCCGTTCTGCAATAGTAAGTTACGAAAACAGCGGGATCTTAAAGGCGTTGTCTTTAGCAAAGGATTGGCTGCTCGACAGTGCTATCAGGCTCTACGGTTTCTTCTTTATGTATTTTGGGATATGCTCCCTTATGATGAACTTTATAAAAAGCTTTGCCTTCGGTGAAGATCTGTCAAACAACAGTGTTTGGTTCATTGGACTTTTGATGATCTGCTTGGCCTTCCCTATGCTTTTTTCAAGCAAAACACTGGCAGGTTCACTTGGAGAAAGTGTATTTTTCTCCTTAGTACTATTCAAATTCCTCGAATTTTCCGAGATGAATCTGAAAAAATATTCTTTTAAGAGCTACGGTGCCAAGAGATACTTTTGGGCGGCAATGTCGGGGGCGGTACTCGGTTGTATATCATATTTCATCTCACCGCTCATAATATCATTGGCTATAGCTTCCGTGATCGGAGCTCTGATAGTATATAACGCTCCCGAGGTCGGTGTTCTGTTCACCGTTTTTGTCGCTCCGTTCCTTATATTCTTGGGATCCCCCTCGATACTCCTCGCCATACTCATACTCTATACGTTTATCTGTATGTGCACAAAAATATTTCTCGGAAAGCTTACTATCCGCCTTGAAATTTCGGATATATTCATTTCGATATTTATGCTCATTCTATTGATGGGCGGGCTCATATCCGTGGGCGGTGTAGCATCGATGCAACAGGCGGCGATCTACGTATGCTTTATGTTCATTTATTTTATGATCGTTTCGCTAATAACGACCAAGGGTAAGCTTGACCGACTTATAGGAGTTTTCGTTACCTCCGGAACGCTGACAGCACTTTATGGACTGTACCAAAAAATCAGCGGGAATATGGAAGTCGGAACAATGGATAAAGACTTGTTTTCGGGGATCGACGGAAGAATAACCGCAACCTTTGAAAACTCAAATATGCTCGGCGTATTTCTTATAATGGTGTTCCCTTTTGCACTGTCGTATTTCTTCAGAAGTAAGAAAATTTATGTAAAGATATTGTCACTCATCTCTTGCGGCATTATGGGTATTTGTTTGATATATACGTGGTCAAGAGGTGCTTGGCTCGGTCTTATACTCGCGTGCTTTATTTTTGTTCTTCTTTACAGCCACTATATAATACCAATACTTATCCCGACTGCAGTTCTCGGTATAACAGTGCTTTGGAATAAGCTTGGCGGAAGCGGAATAGTTACAAATCTCGTGGATCGTATTTCAAGTATTATTACAATGTCGGATTCCTCCTCGGTTTATCGTCTGGGAATCTGGAGAGGCGCTCTTAAAGTCGCAGAAGAATACTGGTTGACAGGTATTGGTATAGGATCTGAAGCATTCCGAAGCGTATATATTCGATTTGCTGAATCGGGCATAGAAACCGCCGTACACAGTCATAATCTGTTTTTGCAGATTATGATAGAAACGGGCGCGATAGGATTAATTATATTTACTGTCGCGATTATTTTATGTATCATTAGTGCTCTTGAGCTTATCGGAAAAAGTGATAAAGATACTGCATCCGAAAAAGCAACGTGCGTTGCCGGTGTGAGTGCACTTCTTGCGGCTCTACTGCAAGGCATGACCGATTTTATTTGGTTCAATTACAGAATATTCTTTGTGTTCTGGGTCGTTGTTGCAATAATGTCAACAGCATCGAGAATAGGCAGAAAAAAAGCTCTGTCAAAAACAGAGTATGACAGGAGGTAAGACAGATGGCTCTGAAAAGAAAAAAGAAAGCCTTTAACGTAAGTGACCTTTTCTTTATTGTAGTTATTGTTGCTGTTATCGCAGTGGGAATTTTCCTTTATAAAAATATGGGTATAGGTTCAAGTGATTCTTCAGGCAGCAATACCGTAACTATCGAATATACGCTTGAGTTCAAGGAGCTTAATGGGGCGGTGATAGGTCATGTAAAAGCAGGCGACAATGCACAGGATCCCGATAACAAACAAAGCATAGGAACTATAGTATCTGTTCAGACCGTGCCGTATGAGGAAATCGTATATAACGCCGAGGACGGCAACGTATATATGCAGGCAAACCCTGATAGTTGGAACCTTCTTATCACTATAAGAGCGCAGGCTGAGCATACAGATCGCGGATATTACGTAAACGGAACCCGTTTCCTTGTCGGTAAATCAAATTATTTATGGTCAAGAGGATTTGCGGGTAAGGGATATTGTATAAATATCAGAGAGATCGGTTAAGGGGGAACGTAAAATGAATAATGGCACATTAAAACAAAAAAAGTTCAACGTTCTTGATTGGATGATAATTATAGTCCTTATTCTTTGCGTTGCAGTGTTTGTATTAAGATATACCCGCAAGGAAGATATCAAGGCAAACTCTATCGCAGGCACGTATGCTATTTCATTTACGGTCGAAAACGTAAGATACACAACATCTGATGCTTTTGTAAAGGGTGATGCTGTTTATGTTGCAACAGATGACACTTATATAGGAATTTTCGACCGCATCGACTCTAATAACCCCTCAGCTTATTATGCGGAAGATCCCTCCGGAGGTTTGGTGAAAAAATATTATCCCGAGGGCACAAGAGTCGATCTTAGCGGAACTATAATATCAGAGGGCGTAATGAACGATGATGGCTACTTTGCGGGCGGAAGCTATTACCTCGCCCCCGGAAAAGAGCTGACAATCTACACGGGGCATATATATATAGACATAGTTCTGTCCGGAATAACAGAATATACAGAATAAAAGACATTCTGCGACAAAATGTTACTTATGTATGATAAAAAGTGACATTTTCGTGAAATATTTATTAAAAATGACCGAAAAATATTATTGATTTTATAAAAAAAATTTGATATACTATTATTAAGTAATATTTTGAGTAAAGTTTATGTGGTTTAGGAGAATAATATGTTATCTCGTGAAGTGAAAATAACAAATACCATAGGTCTTCATGCCAGACCTGCTACATTTTTCATTCAAAAAGCAAATAGCTATAAATCTTCAATTTGGGTTGAGAAGGACTCGCATAGAGTTAACGCAAAGAGCCTTTTGGGCGTTCTTTCGCTTGGAATTTCGAAGGGCATGGCTATAAATTTGATTGCCGATGGTCAGGACGAAGCAGACGCTCTTGACGGACTTGTCGAGCTTATCAATACTGGCTTCGCCGAATAAGAATCAGCCTTAACGGTGGTTATGCAGGAGCATCACCACCTTTTTCTTTAATCTGATTTTGGGGGTATTTTATGGAGTCAAGATTAAAAAAACTTCTCGAAAAAGCAAATACACTCCCAACCACGCCCGGTGTCTATATAATGAAGGATAGGTCGGGCAAGGTCATCTACGTTGGAAAATCGAGAAAATTAAAAAGCAGAGTTTCGCAATATTTTCAGAATAGCGAAAAGAATTTTAAGACTATGAAGATGGTCTCGCTTGTCCATGATTTTGATTATTACCTTTGTGACACTGAGATAGAGGCTCTGACGCTCGAGAACAGACTTATAAAGCAGTATTCTCCAAAATATAACATAAAGCTCAAGGATTCAAAAAATTATCCTTATATAAAGGTTACCGCGGGCGAATATCCGTCTATCGTTTGCACGAGAAAACGAACGGCGGAAAAGTCTCGGTATTTCGGTCCTTATTCGGGAACGAGTACCGTTTTTGCTATAATTAATTTCCTGCAAAAAACGTTGGGTATTCCGTCTTGTAAGCGTTCATTTCCAAAGGACATCGGAAAAGACCGTCCTTGTCTGTATTACCAGATGGGACAGTGTCTTGGAGTATGCACGGGCAAAATAAGTCCCGAAGAATATAGCGAAACGATAAAGTGTGCCATTAACATTTTGCGTGGAAACACAACTGAAGCAAAAAAAGAGTTGCAGGAGCAAATGCTCCGTGCTGCAGAGGAAGAAAAATTTGAGGTTGCCGCACGTTACCGTGATGCGATAACAGCACTTGAGGCCTTGACGCAAAAGCAAAAGGTTGTATCAGACCCTAATGCCGATAAGGACATATTTGCACTTTATTCGGATGATACTTGTTCTTGCGTTTCCGTTTTTAATATTCGTGAGGGTGCTGTGACCGACAAAACCGAATTTTATTTCTCTGCCGACCAGATCGCAGACGAGACCACTATGTCCTCTTTTATAAGTGATTATTATCTTAAAAGAGAGTATATTCCTCATGAGGTGCTTCTTGATTTTTCCATTGACGAAGAGGATAAGAGTACCCTTATAGAGTACCTTTCGGGAATGGCAGAAAGAAAAGTTTCTGTACGCACCCCTGAGAAAGGTGAGATGCGTACGCTTTGCCGTATGGTTTATGCAAATGCAAAAGACAAAGCTAAGCTTTATCGGCTGAATATAGAAAAAGACGAAAATTCACTTGTATTACTTGCGTCACTTCTTGGACTTGAGGTGCTCCCACAAAGGATAGAAGCTTATGATATATCAAATCTTGGCTCGGAGCATAAGAGGTGTGGAATGGTAGTATGTAAGGACGGCAAATTTCACCGCTCCGACTACCGCAGCTTCTCTATAAAGACAGTTGAGGGTGTTGACGACTATGCAAGTATGAGAGAAGCTCTTGCACGAAGATTCTCTCATCTCTCGGATAATACAGGTTCGTTCTCCGAGTCCCCTGATCTGATTTTACTTGACGGTGGCAAAGGGCACGTTGCAACTGTTCACTCACTTATGAGTGAGATGGGAATTGACATTCCCGTTTTCGGAATGGTGAAGGACGATTTTCATAAAACACGAGCGCTATGCGATAATGAACGAGAGATAAGCATAGCAAGAGAACAAGCCGTCTTTTCATTGATATACAGAATACAAGAGGAGGTACATCGTTTCAGCGTTTCTCTTATGGATAGTGCGAAGCGAAAAACGCTCACGACCTCTTCTCTTGAAAAAATAAAAGGAATAGGAAAAGTAAAAGCGAAAAATCTGCTTATACACTTCGGTGGCCTTGCGGCAATACGCAAAGCTACAAAGGAAGAGCTTATTAAAGTTAGAGGTATTAGCGCAAAAGATGCAGAAAACATCTGCAATTTTTTTGAAGAATCAAATTAGGTGGCAAGGAGAGGGATTAAATATGATGAGAATAATTACCGGTAAAGCAAAAGGAATACGTCTCGCAACCCTTGAAGGTGATAATACACGTCCGACATCGGAGAGAACTAAGGAAGCCATCTTTTCCATGATCCAATTTGAGATAGAAGGACGCAGAGTTCTTGACCTTTTTTCAGGCTCGGGACAGATGGGACTTGAGGCTCTGAGTCGGGGTGCTGAAAGTGCCGTTATGATAGATCACGCAAAGGCGGCGGTTTCTCTTATAAAGCAAAACACCGTCAAAACGAAGCTTGAGGGTGCAAGTATTATATGTGCAGACTCGCTTGAATTTTTACGTTCCGAGGGAAGAAAAAGAAACGAAGATGCAAAATATGATATCGTCTTTCTTGATCCCCCTTATGACCAGAAGCTGATACCAAAAGCTCTTGAGCTGCTTCTGTCAGGCAGACTTATAAAGCGCAGCGCTCTTATCATATGTGAGAGTGCTTCAAACGAAGACGTTTTCGGAGGAAATGCTTCTCTTGAGGCAAGATTTGAAGTTATTAAAACTCTAAAGCACGGCATTGCTTACGTTAATCTGCTTACTCCAAAGAGAAGCGAGGATAACGAAGATGAGCTCTGATAAAAGAAAAAGATACGCCATAGTCCCGGGAAGCTTTGACCCCATGACTATCGGTCATCTTGACATTCTTCGCCGTGCGTCAGAGTTGTATGACAAAGTATATCTCGCAATATTGATAAATCCGAGCAAAGATTATCTTTTCAACCTTGAAACAAGGAAAAAGATTGCCGAGAAAGCTTGTGCCGATATGCAGAACGTAACAGTTATAGATGACGGCGGTCTTCTTGTAGACCTTGCCAGAAAGCTTGAATGTTCCGTTATAATAAAAGGTGTAAGAGACGAAAAGGATTTTATATATGAAAAACAGATGGCGGCTTATAACAAAAATCTTGCACCCGAAATCGAGACTTTATTACTTCCCTGCCACTGCGACCTTTTGGGTGTCAGCTCAACCAAAGTCCGAGAATTGCTGTCGGTAGGAGATTATGAAAACGCAAAAAAAATTCTTCCATGTGGCACAATAGAAATTATTTTGAAACAGAGAAACGCATAATGAAACCAGTAAAATTAACACTTCGGGGCGGCGGCACACTGCTCACTCTTACAACAGACAAATTCAAAACGGAGCTTATGACGATTACTCTCCCCCTGCTTCATAGTCAAAGAACTGCCAGGCTTTGCAGGATCCTTTTTGATACTATTAAACGAGGCTGTCGTGCATATCCTGATATTATGTCGCTCAATGCGCATCTTGACGATCTATACGATGCAAATATTGCGAATATGTATTCTACAACGGGAGAAATGGCATCGGCGGGATTTGTTTGCGAATGTCTTGATAAGTCTTATGTCCCGGGGGGAGAGGATCTTCTCTGCGGCACTCTTGAAACTTTGAAAGAAATGATTTATTCTCCTCTTTTGGACGAGAATGGACTTTTTCCCGAAAAAACGGTAGAGCTTGAAAAGCGTAACCTTTGCGATAATATCCTCGCATCTGATAACGACCCCAGAATTCATTCATATCAGCTCTGCCGAGACCTGCTTTTTGAGGGTGAGGCATACGGCCAAAGACTCGTCGGCACAGTAGATGACGTTATGGCACTTGACTGTCGTGAGCTTACCGATTTTTATCATGAATTTCTTGTCACATCCGCTCCGTCTTTTATTTATATAGGCTCAAGAGACGTAAAAGAGGTAAAGGAAATAGCAGAGAAATATTTTGGAGATCTTGGTGGTGGACATTCTCAAAAAGGTAATACTATCATTAAAAAAGCTACTCCTCCTATGCGTATGGTAGAAGAGGAAATGGCAGTGCTTCAAGGTAAACTGACCATAGGATTCCGTTCTGATATTTCCCCCGAAGATAAGGATCTTTACGCTTCAATCATATTCAATGATATTTTCGGAGGATCTCCTGCGTCAAAGCTTTTCCGCAATGTCAGAGAAAAGCAGAGCTTGTGCTATTACTGCTCTTCCTCTCTTGACTTTTTCAAAGGGGCACTCTTTGTACGCTCAGGAATAAGTAACGCAAATAAAGATAAAGTTATAAATGAAGTACTTGCACAGTTTGAGGATATAAGAAAAGGCAATATCTCGGATTATGAATTCGAATGTGCAAAAAAATCGCTTGACAATTACTATCGTCAAGCGAGCGATTCTGCCTACGCCCTTGAAAATTACTACAGAACCAGATTGATCTCAGAAATGAACACAACAATAGAAGAAGCGGCAGAAAAGCTGCGTTCCGTCACAAAGGAAGATGTCATTAGAGCAGCTCGCAGATATGAGGCGGGTGTTTGTGCATTTGTGAGGGGAACCTTATCAGATGCCGATGACAACGGGGAGGAGGGCGAATACGATGAATAATACAACACGTGAAATCGTTGAAAGCTCTGCTCTCGTTGAAAAATACGAGCTTATACACCACAAAAGCGGTCTTGATATATACGTTTACCCTAAGAAAATTGCTACAACATACGCACTTTTTGCCACGCATTACGGCTCTATAGATAACAAATTTATGATAGAAGGCGAAAATGAACATACAGAAGTTCCTTTGGGCATTGCTCACTTTCTTGAACATAAAATGTTTACAAAAGAGGACGGAAGCGACTCTTTTGAACGCTTTTCAGAGCTCGGTGCTGATGCAAACGCTTATACATCATATGATAAAACGGTATATCTTTTCAGCTGTACATCAAATTTTTCGGAATGTCTTTCTGAGCTTATAGACTTCGTTACCCACCCTTTCTTTACAAAAGAATCGGTTGAAAAGGAACAGGGAATAATCGGGGAGGAGATCGGAATGTATGATGACTCGCCCAACAACCGTTCTTATTACGGTATGCTTGAGGGACTTTATCATTATCACGATATAAAAAACAACGTATGTGGAACGGTCGAAAGCATCGCAAAGATAACCCCCGAACTTCTCTATCGCTGTCACGAGGTCTTCTACAACTTATCAAATATGGCACTTGTCGTTTGCGGCAACGTGGAGGCTGAAGAGGTTATTGAGATTGCTGACAAATGCTTAAAAGAGCAGAAAAGCGTAAATATAATCCGTCAAAAATCCAAGAATGAACCACCGCACGCCGCAAAAGAGAAAGTAATTTCTCGTATGCTCCTTGCAAAGCCTATATTCGACATAGGGATAAAGGATATTGACGTTCCGAAAGCTCCGCAAGAGCGTGAGAGACGAGATATAGTTATGTCTATTATAGCCGATTTGCTTTTCTCATCTACCGGTGCTCTGTACAGCCGTCTTTATGAGGAAAGACTGATCTCGCCAAACCCGTCAAGCAGTTATACAATATCCGAGGACTTTGCATATACTTCTTTTTCAGGAGAATCGGACGATCCCGAAAAGGTGTATAATATAGTCAAAGAATATATATCCAAAAAGCAGGAAGAGGGGTTCTGTGAGACTGAATTTATAAGATGCCGCAAGGTGTTTTATTCTTCGTTTGTGCGTGGACTTGATTCTGCAGACGATATTGCAAACGAGTTGGTTGCTTATATTTTTGACGGTTATGACTTTTTCGATTATGCCGATATTATCTCAAAAATAACGCTCGAAGAAGTTAACGATATCTTCCGTTCTGCATTCAAACCCGAATCCTTCACATTATCTGCGGTTTATCCGCTTGATGAAAAATCAAAATAAAGGAGGAACATATGACTCAAATCGCATTTCCTAATATCGGGATAGACACTTTCAAAATAAATCCCGTTGCGATCAACCTCTTTGGCCTGGAGATAAGATGGTACGGACTTATAATAATGGTGGGCATCCTACTCGCCTTTTCCTATGCTTATTATAGAAGCAAACAGGAAAGCTTTACAAGCGATGATATGCTTGACCTGTTTATATATACCGTGCTTTCGGGTGTTATAGGTGCGAGGCTTTACTATGTCCTGACAAGCCTTGATAGCTATAACAGTATCGCCGACGCATTCAAAATATGGAACGGCGGCATTGCTATATACGGTGCGATAATCGGCGGAGGAATTGCTATAGCTGTAGTATGCAAAATAAAAAAACGCAATATTCTGAGTGCATTTGATATGATCGCCCCCGGTGTTATGATAGGTCAGCTTATCGGCAGATGGGGAAACTTCTGCAACGGAGAAGCTTTTGGCGACATATCGAAATTTGAATTTTTAGGTCTTAATATCGCAACTCCCGGTGCAAAAGATCTGCCTTGGATAATGCAAGTAAGCTCCGAGGCAAGTAGATATAATACAGTTATTGCTCACCCTACGTTCCTTTATGAATCGCTATGGAATTTGGTAGGATTTATAATAATAAACGCTCTGTATTCAAAGAAAAAGTTTAATGGACAAATATTCTTTATGTATATAGGTTGGTACGGGCTTGGCAGAATGTTCATTGAAGGACTGCGTTCAGACAGTCTGTATATCGGACCTATAAAAATTTCACAGCTTATCGGTTTGCTCTGCCTTATAGTTAGCATAGCCGTTTGCATATTTATGCTTATAAAAAATCGCAAAAACAAAAAGGAGACTCAAAATGGCGAAAATAATTGACGGAAAGGCAATATCAGCCTCAATAAGAGAAGAGATCACAGAAGAGGTAAAGGCTTTTGAAGCACAAAACGGCTTTGTTCCCGGATTGGCAGTAATAATCGTAGGAGAGAATCCCGCATCAAAGGTTTACGTCAGAAACAAGAAAAAAGCTTGTGAGCAGGTAGGTTTTTATTCGGAAGTTATCGAGATGCCCGAAGAAACCAGTGAAGAAGAGCTACTTTCTGTTATTCGTCGTCTCAATTCCGAGAGTAAGATACATGGTATTCTCGTTCAGCTTCCTCTTCCGAAGCATATCAACGAGGAATCGATCCTTCTGAGCATAGATCCCTCAAAGGACGTTGATGCTTTCCACCCGTTCAATGTCGGAAAAATAATGACGGGAAATTACGACCTCGCTCCCTGCACGCCTGCCGGAGTTATGGAGCTTATCCGCAGAAGCGGAGTTGAAATAAGAGGAAAAGAATGTGTTATCGTTGGGCGCAGTAATATCGTTGGTAAGCCCCAGGCAATGCTTATGCTCGCTTCTGACGCAACGGTTACTATCTGCCATTCAAGAACGGCGGATCTTGCATCTGTATGCCGTCGTGCAGACATTCTTGTTGCAGCCATTGGAAAACCCGAATTCTTTGGTGCTGATATGGTAAAAGAAGGTGCGGTCGTAATCGATGTCGGAATTAACAGAAAAGAAGACGGCAAACTCGTTGGTGACGTCAATTTTGAGGAAGTTGAGCCTAAGGCTTCTTACATAACCCCCGTTCCGGGAGGCGTCGGTCCTATGACTATAACTATGCTTCTCCGCAATACTCTGACAGCCGCTAAAGTCAGCTTGAAATAATAAAATTGCTTACTTATGGCAAAAATATTCTTAAAACTGTTGCAAATATGGTAAAAACATGGTAAAATATCTATCAGTAATTTAATGGAGGTTGAAAATATGTTTGCAAGATTGCTCGAAGCAGGAAATACAACCGGAGGCAGCGGTAGCTGGGTTTCCATAGTAATGATCGTCGCGATGCTCGTTATCCTTTATTTCTTTATGATCCGTCCTCAGAAAAAGCAGGAAAAAGAAGTCAATGCGATGCGTAACGCTCTCCAGGTAGGCGATGAAATCACAACAATTGGCGGTATCATCGGAAAGATCGTTAGTATCAAGGAAGAAACCTGCATGATCGAAACAGGTCGCGACAAAACCAAAATCAGAATTCTTAAAAGTGCAGTAAGATGCGTTGATGTAAAAGCTGAAGACGCTCAAAATTAAATAGTCATAAATGACGCCTCCGAACATTATAATTATTATATAATTATATTTTCGGAGGCGTTTTTCTATGGAAAGCAAAAAACAAATAAGTTCTCGTCCAAAAGCAACGGAGACAGATGAAGGCTTCTCTTTATCTGCCCTTCTCCGAGGCTCATTTATTGGACTTGCCGTTATGCTCATAGTATCTCTTATATTTATTATCATAGGGGCATCTATTGCATATTCGGCGTCAGATCCAGGAGTCTTCACATTACCGCTTTCTCTTGTCTCTCTTTATGCCGGTGTTTTCGCAGGTAGCTTTGCAGCAGCCAAAGCATCTGGGCAGAATAAACTACTTATCGGGTTTGTCTTTGCAGCACTTTCTCTTGTTGTAACACTTTTTATAAAACTCATGCTTATGGGTGACAATAGCACCGGAATCTCCAACTCCACAACATATCTTGTCGGTATGGTTGCCACAGCCTTTCTCGCATCACTTTTCGCTTCGGTAAAGATCGTCAAAAGAAGACGGGGAACAGGTAGAAAATCCTCCTTCAAAAAGAAAAGAAAATAATACTAAAAAACAGCGCATTGATTTTTCAATGCGCTGTTTTTATTAAATTGCGAATTTTTCGGAATACATTTTGTATTCACGGTCAAAATCAGCGTTGCCCGAACGCATCGCACGAATAGATTCGTGAATATTAAGATCATTATGCTTTGCGTCAATTACACAAGCGGCAATATTCGAGCAATGATCTGACGTTCTTTCAAGGTTAGTGAGCAGATCTGACCAAACAAATCCTGCTTCAATAGAACAGTCCCCCTGTTGCATACGTTTAATATGACGAGTACGCAATTTTTCCTTAAGCTCGTCAATAACCTGTTCAAGAGGCTCAACAAGTGCTGCTGCCTTAATATCGCCTTCCGAGAAAGCCTTAAATGACATTCCCAATATCTCATCAACAGCACAGCAAAGAGTTGCAAGCTCTGCTTTACCCGCATCAGAGAAGGCGATCTCCTTCGCTCTCATCTCCTCAGCCGATTCGAGCAGATTCACGCTATGGTCCGATATGCGCTCAAAATCTCCTATGAGACGCAAAAGCATTGCCGCCTCGGCACTGTCCGCCGCACCTATCTGAAGACTGCTAAGCTTAACAAGATAGGAACCGAGTACGTCTTCATAGCGGTCTGTCTTGTCTTCCGCTTCTCTTATTTTCTCGGCAAGAGCCTCGGTATACTCAGTAAGAGCTGCCAGTCCGTCACGAAGCGAGGCTACTGCCGTTTCCGCCATTTCAACCGTCAACATACGGCAACGTTCAAGTGCTATGGGAGGTGTTGTAAGCAAACGTTCGTCAAGCATAACCAACTCTTCTTGCGTTTTCGAATCCGGAATGATTGCGTTTGCAATTTTTTCAAGAAGTCCCGCAAGTGGCAACAACAAAATTGTACACAAAATATTGAAAGCTGAATGTGCCACCGCTATTCCCATAAACGTTGCGCTGTCGCCCAACAAAGGTATAGTCACAAGTTCTTTTACGATCCAAAAAGCAGAAAGCCAAACTATAGTTCCTATAACGTTGAAAGAAAGGTGCACAACGGC
The DNA here is from genome assembly GCA_017550115.1 of Clostridia bacterium. GTDB lineage: Bacteria > Bacillota > Clostridia > Oscillospirales > CAG-272 > SIG710. The sequence goes on from JAFYLR010000018.1 coordinate 23,565, forward strand.
CGCACGCTTTGCATTCTTGTTCGCTCCTATGGAGGAGAGCAGCGCCGTCACGCAAGTACCGATATTTTGTCCCATTATTATCGGGATTGCCGAGCCGTAAGAAACTGCACCCGTCGCCGCTAAAGCCTGAAGAATACCGACAGACGCCGAACTCGACTGAATTATTGCAGTCAAAATTGCACCTGCAAGCATACCGAGCAGAGGATTTTCGAATGCAACAAACAAATTTTGGAATGCGGGTACGTGTCTTAGTCCCTCGACCGCACCTGACATCGTATCCATACCGAACATAAGAGTTGCAAATCCCAAAAATATCGTTCCAACGTCCTTCTTCTTGCTGTCCTTTGTAAACATATAAAGGATAACGCCGATAAGTGCAAGGACGGGCGTAAACGAGGTCGGCTTAAAAAGTGAAACGACGAAATTACCGCTGTCAATACCACTAAGGCTGAGTATCCAAGCGGTGACCGTAGTGCCCACGTTTGCACCCATAATAACGTTTATCGACTGCCTCAAGGTCATAAGTCCCGAGTTTACAAAGCCAACGACCATGACCGTCGTTGCCGACGAGCTTTGAATAACAGCGGTTACGCCAAGTCCCGTAAGAAAGCCTGCTAACTTGTTTGACGTCAGCTTTGAAAGCACAGCACTTAATTTAGAACCCGCACGTCTTTCAAGTGACTCACCCATAACGTTCATTCCGAAAAGGAATAAACAGAGGCCTCCTATCATGGTAAGAAAATCAAAAACATTCATAAAATAAAAATCCTTTTATATATCCAAAAATACATATTACTATTATGTTTTGTACTTTATAATGATTAATTCACAAAAAGTTATCTATTTGCCTTTGATTCGCAATAAATGCAACGGCAAACTCCCTTTTCAGCATCGGTAACACGGAAAAGCTGGTCAAGCTCCTGCTCTGTCGTTGTTATACAACGCCTATTTTTGCACTTTATCTCGTTCACAATAAGAGAACTTCTATCCTCTCTAAGCGGTGTACCGTCCGCTTCTTCGAGAAGGCGAAGTATCAGAGCCATTCGGATATATTTCCCGTAAGCCACTTGCCTGAAATAACACGCTCTCGGATCATTATCCACCTTGACACTTATCTCGTTAACTCTCGGCAACGGATGCAAAATAGCAAGATCGCTCTTTGCCTCCTTCAGCTTCTCCTCGGTTAGCACATAGCTATCCTTTAAGCGCTCGTATACCTCGGGATCGTCAAAGCGCTCTCTCTGTATTCTAGTCATATAAAGAACGTCAAGCTCGGGAAGAGCTGCCTCAAGATCCTCGGAAATAGAATATTCCATTCCGTTTTTCTTGATTATATCCTTTTTAATATAGCTCGGAAGCTTAAGCTCCTCAGGTGCGATAAGAACTATTTTTATTCCCGTATATCTTGCGAGTGCTGCGATAAGAGAATGAACAGTTCTGCCGTATTTAAGGTCACCGCAGAATCCAACAGTCAAGGAATTAAGTCTTCCCTTCTCTTGAGCTATCGTAAGAAGATCCGTAAGTGTTTGCGTGGGGTGATTATGTCCGCCGTCTCCTGCGTTGATTACTGGAATACTTGCGTTTCTTGCTGCTACATAAGGCGCTCCTTCAAGAGGGTGTCGCATAGCAATAATATCAGCGTATGCACTAATAACTTTCGCCGTATCGGCAATACTTTCTCCCTTTGCGGCAGAAGAACTCGACGCTTCGGAAAATCCTATAACACTACCGCCAAGCTCAAGCATTGCAGCCTCAAAGCTAAGACGGGTTCTTGTCGAAGGCTCGAAAAAAAGAGTTGCAAGTTTCTTTCTCTTACATTTATCGGCATATTTCTCGGGATTTTTTATAATATCTCCCGCAACTGCTATAAGTGAGTCAATTTCTTCTACTGAAAAATCGTGAATATCAATCAGACTTCTCATTTTACGCCTTCGCTCCATTTACTGCAAGATAATTTTTTATACGCTCTACGTTTTCTTTATTTGCTTCGTCCTCGGAAAGATATTCGATGATGTCGTAAACGTCAACTATGGAATATACGGGGAAGCCAAACTGCTCCTCGATCTCCTGCATAGCACCCTTCTCTGTCTGTCCCTTTTCCTTGCGGTCAACCATAATAAAGGTTGCGGCGACCTTAACGCCATCAAGGTGAGAAAGTATCTCCATGCTCTCGCGAATAGCAGTACCTGCTGTGATAACGTCCTCGATAATTACGACCTCTTCGGGAGCGGCGGGAACATATCCAACGAAAACTCCACCCTCTCCGTGATCCTTGACCTCCTTGCGATTAAAGAAGAAAGGAACGTTAAGACCATTCTTTGAAAGTGCAACTGCAGCAGATACCGCAAGAGAAATACCTTTATATGCAGGGCCGTAAAGAACGGCTTTCTTTGCCCCCAGTTTCTCTTTATAGGCTCTTGCATAGAACTCTCCGAGTTTTGCTATATCCTCGCCCGTCTTTATCATACCTGCGTTTATAAAGTACGGTATTTTTCTTCCGCTTTTAGCTGTGAAATCACCAAACTTGAGAACTCCTGCATTCTCAAGAAATTGTATAAATTCTCTCTTGTAGCTTTCCATTTTTTATCTCCTTGATAAAGTTAAATTATCAGAAATCGTTTTCCGCTTTTTCTTTGACGAAACAGGCGCAAAGAAAAAGCTATCAAAAAGAAACGCATAATTAGGGTTTCGCCGTCTGCGGACGGCGACAAGCGCACGTGCGCTTGAGCAACGCAAGCTTTTGAAAAAGCTTGACCAAAACTTTCAAATAGGGTTCGTTTAATCAACGAATTCAGCGACACATCTTTCGTATGCGGCAACGGGATCGTCAGCTGCCGTTATAGGTCTGCCGACAACGATATAGTCAGAACCGATTTTCTTCGCCTCGGCGGGTGTCATAACTCTTTTCTGGTCGCCTATATCTCCATCGGCAAAGCGTACTCCGGGAGTTACTGTGAGGAATTTCTCGCCACATCTCTCGTGCACCTTACCTGCCTCAAGCGGAGAGCAAACAACGCCGTCAAGACCGCTGTTCTTTGCATTTTCTGCATAGTGCATAACCACGTCAGCGATCGGTGCATCAATAAGAAGATCCTTTTTCATCGTTTCCTCATCTGTGGAAGTAAGCTGAG